>JAUSMY010000053.1 GCA_030646035.1 Thermodesulfovibrionia bacterium
ACGTGTGCTCTTCCGAACTAAAACAAAATGCAAAAAAACCGGCGCGTTACAAAGAAGCGAATAAAATAAAACGAACCATTTAACCCCCCCCCCCCCCCCCCATAAAACTGCAATGCGCACAGCTAATAAGAGTGTTTTCTACATTGTCGGGATAGGCGCCTCTGCAGGCGGGTTGGAGGCTTTCGAGCAATTCTTTACTAACATGCCGTCTGACAGCGGCATGGCATTTGTACTGATCCCGCATCTTGCTCCCGAGCATAAGAGCTTGATGGCAGAGCTGCTGCAGCGGAATACGAAGATGGTCGTCTTGCAGGCTGAAGACGGAATGAAGGCCGATCCGAATTGCGTGTACATCATTCCCCCTGACAGGGATATGGCGATACTGGAAGGGACGCTTCGGCTGCTGGAGCCTGTTGAGCGCAGGGGGCTGCGGCATCCGATAGATTTCTTTTTCCGCACATTGGCCGACGACCAGGGAGAAAAGGCTGTATGTATTGTGCTTTCAGGCACCGGCACCGAAGGAGCTTTAGGGCTGCGCGCGGTAAAAGGAAAAGGCGGACTGGTTATCGTTCAGGATCCGAAGACCACACGGTATGACGGCATGCCTGCCAGCTCCATAGCCACAGGGCTTGTTGACTATATTCTGCCGCCAGACAAGATGCCCGGGCAATTGATGAGTTACATATCTCATGCTTATCCGCATCCTCCCAAACCGGAGGCCAAGGCAGAAAGCAAATTTTCCGAACCCCTGTATAAAATATTTGTGCTGATACGGAACCATACCGGGCATGATTTTTCACTCTATAAACAGAATACCATCCTGCGCAGAATAGAAAAGCGAATGGCAATTCTCCAGGTCGAAAGCATGGCCGATTATGTCACTTATCTCCGCAGCAATTCTCATGAGATCGAACTGCTCTTCAGCGAGCTTCTGATAAGAGTCACTAACTTCTTCAGAGACCGCGAAGCGTTTGAGATGATCAAAGAGAAGGCGCTGCCGCTCCTTTTCAAAGACCGAGCTCCCGGGCAGCCGGTGCGTATCTGGATACCGGCATGCTCGACCGGCGAAGAGGCATATTCCGTAGCCATTATCGTTCAGGAATATATGAGCACGCTGAAAGAAAAATACAAAGTGCAGATCTTTGCTACTGATATCGACAGAGAGGCGATCGATATGGCGCGCACCGGCCTGTATCCCAACAGCATTGCGATAGATGTATCTAATGAGAGGCTGAACCGCTTCTTCATCAAAAAAACCTCCGGTTATAAGATCAGGGAAGAGATCAGGCAGATGATCGTCTTTGCCGTGCAGGATATCGCCAAAGACCCGCCTTTCACGCAGCTGCATATGATAAGCTGCAGAAATGTTCTTATCTATTTTAATGCCGAGTTGCAGAAGAAGGTTATCCCCATGTTCCATTACTCATTGAAGCCCGGAGGCATTCTCTGTTTGGGAACTTCTGAAACCATAGGGGACCATGCCGGCATGTTTTCAACTCTTCACGCTAAATGGAAGATATTCAGGGCAAAGGGGACAGAGGCTATTCATGCATCTCCCTTTGAGTTAAGCACAGCGGCAGCGCCCGTACGGGCCGCCGGGCCGGAAGCGGCACCTGTCATAAAGAAGCGCGAAGAGGTAAACATGGGGGCGTTAGCCGAAAAGATCATTATGTACCACCACGCGCCGCCCTTTGTGATCGTTAACGATAAAGGAGATATCCTCTATTTTTACGGAAAGACCAACAGGTATCTCGAGCCCCATTCCGGAAAAGCGAGCCTTAATATTATCGAAATGGCGCACGAAGACATAAGGCTGGACCTGAGAGCCGCCCTCCGCAAAGCGGTTACACTGGGGAAAGACATAACTGTTGACGGGCTGCAGGTAAAGGCAAACGGCGGTCTCCATACCATTAACCTGGAAGTGCGGCAGCCCGGCCCTCTGCAGGGCCTGCTTATGATTGTGTTCAAGGAGATCACACTGCCCAAAGGACAAAAAGCAGAAAAGGCTATCCCGCCTTCGCTGAAGATGAAACGGCACGTTGCTGAACTGGAACACGAGCTGAGTGCGGCAAAGGAGCAGCTCCAGACCATTATAGAAGAACTTGAAACCACGAATCAGGAACTCAGATCGACAAATGAGGAACTGCAGTCATCGAACGAGGAACTGCAAAGCACCATTGAAGAGATGGATACATCAAAAGAGGAGCTCCAGTCGGTTAATGAGGAGCTTACGACGATCAACGCGGAATTGCAGCTTAAGATGGATGAGGCATCCACGGCAAATGATGATCTAAACAATCTTATCACCGGCACGCAGATCGCCACTATCTTTCTGGACAATTGCCTGCGTATAAAACGCTTTACACCGGCAACGGTCAATGTGCTCAATCTTGTGGATACAGATGTCGGACGCCCTATCGGAGATTTTTCTTTAAAGCTGGACTATCCTGAACTGAAGAAAGATATTGAGAATACGTTGAAGATGCTCACCTTGAACGAGAGGGTGGTTAGACACCATGAAGGCCTATGGTACATGACACGGATACTGCCTTACCGGACCACGGGGAATGTCATTGACGGGGCGGTTATCACCTTTATTGATATTACCGCGCAGAAAAATGCCGAAGAAGCACAGAAGGATGCACTCGCCTATGCCGAAGGCATTGTTGAAACTGTGCGGGAGCCGCTTATTGTTCTTGACGAGGGGCTGCGTGTGATAACGGCAAACAAGTCGTTCTATCAGACATTCAAGATGTCGCAAAGTGATGTTGAGAAGAAACGTATTTATGATCTTGGCAACCGGCAGTGGGACATACCTGCGCTCAGGGAGCTTCTGGAGAAGATACTTCCCAAGAACTCGCAGTTTGAGGATTTTGAGGTTGAGCATGACTTTCAGGATATCGGCTGCAAAAAAATGCTGCTCAACGCCAGCAGGATCCATGAGCACGGCAAACAGACCCAAATGATCCTCCTTGCTATAGAGGACATCACAGGGAGAAAGAAGTAATGGGGCTGACAATCAAAACATCGAACCGGAGAAGATAGAGCATGGAAAAAAAGATCAAGAATTTCGCAAAGCTTCGCAAAGAAGCAGAAGAGCGGCTGAAGCAGCAGACAGAAAGGCTGAAGAGCATCTCTATGCAGGATGTGAAAACCCTTGCTCATGAACTCGCAACACACCAGATAGAGCTGGAGATGCAGAATGAAGAGATGCGCAGGGCGCAGGAGGAACTCGAAGCTTCACGGAGCAGGTATGTCGACCTGTATGATGCGGCGCCGATCGGCTATTTCACTTTTGACAAGAACGGCGTTATAGTTGAAGTCAACCTTACAGGCGCCGCACTTTTGGGTGTTGACCGTCAGCGTTTAATAAACAAGCCGTTATCAGCATTTGTCATTAAAGAGGACTTGAACATCTTCAGGGAGTACCTCATGGAGACGCTGAAAATAGAGGCTTGCCTGATCAGTGAAATATGGCTAAAGAGAAAAGACGGCTCTGTAATCTTTGTCCGGTTACAAAGCGTAGCTGTGAAGGACTGCTCAGCTATTTCAGCTTGTTGCCGCACCGCGATAAGCGACATCACAATTCGTAAAGAGGCAGAGGAGGAGCTGCGGAAGGTATATGTTGAGCTGGACCTGCGCGTTAAGGAACGGACAAAAGATCTGGTTAATGTAAATCAGCAACTCTTGCTGGAAATAGAAGAACGCAAAAAAGCAGAGGGGTCGCTGCTACAGGCGCTCAATGAAGTCAAGCAGTTAAAAGATCTGCTGCGCGAAGAGAATCTCTACCTTCGTGAAGAGGTCGATCTGGTACACTCACATAAACAGATTGTCGGCAATAGTGAAGTAGTCAGGAGCGTTTTAAAGCAGATAGAACAGGTTGCTGGAACAGAGTCAACGGTCGTGATACAGGGGGAGACAGGCACCGGAAAGGAATTGGTGGCAAATGCCATCCATGGCATGAGTTCAAGAAAGGACCGGCTCATGATCAAGATCAACTGTGCCGCCCTGCCGCCGACGCTCATAGAAAGTGAACTCTTCGGCAGGGAGAAGGGCGCTTTTACCGGCTCGCTGTCAAAGCAGTTAGGCCGTTTTGAACTTGCGAATGCTTCAACTATTTTCCTGGATGAGATAGACTCACTGCCGCTGGAACTTCAGGCAAAGCTGCTTCGGGTGCTTGAGAGCGGAGAGTTTGAGCGCCTCGGCAGCTCCCAGACCATGAAGGTCGACGTCAGGATAATTTCGGCTACGAACTGCGATCTTGGCAAGGCTGTCTTTGATGGCAGGTTCAGGGAAGACCTTTACTATCGCCTGAACGTCTTTCAGATCATCGTGCCGCCTCTGCGTGAGCGCCCCGAGGATATATTGCCGCTCATATGGTCTTTTGTGCAGGAGTTCAGCAAGAGGATGGGCAAGCGTATCGAATCAATACCTCAGAAGAGTGTTGAAGCTTTGCAAAGTTATCCCTGGCCGGGCAACGTAAGAGAGCTGAAGAATGTTGTTGAACGCGCGATGATCATCACCACCGGGCCTGTGCTGCTTCTGGATATACCAAAGATCGCGCAGTCAAGCGCAAATCATTCTGAGACTCTTGAAGGATCAGAGAAACGGCACATCATCGAGGCGCTGAACACCACCGGATGGAAGGTAAGCGGCAAGGACGGCGCGGCAAAGATCCTGGGCATCAATCCAAAGACGCTTGAATCGAGGATGCAAAAGCTGGGCATCCAGAGAAATAAGAAAAATGCCTGACAGATCAGGCCCCGCCTTATCCACATATTTTATTTTAGGGCTTATAGTTGCCGCTGGATTCCTTCTGAGAATATATAAGTTATCCTCTCAGAGCATATGGCTGGACGAAGCTTACTCCATATATCACAGCCAACAGGATTTCATACATGTTGTAAATTTAAAAGACCTTTCTCCGCCGCTTTATTATCTCCTGCTTCATTTTTGGATCAAGCTCACAGGTACCTCAGCGTTCTCAATAAGGCTGCTCTCTGTATTCTTCGGGACTGCTTCTATTTATTTCATCTATTTATCAGGCGCACATATTTTCAATAAGAAAGTAGGAATATATTCTGCCCTTTTAGTTGCTGTTTCTCCGGTGCATGTTTACTTTTCACAGGAGGCAAGGACATATTCTCTCTTTTTTTCGCTGACATTATTGTCAATGTATTTTTACTCTAAGTTGAACAAAGCTGCATCGAAGTGGATCATTGCCGGATATTTAATAAGCACTGTTTTTCTCATATACTCACATCTGTATGGTTTACTGATCGTCCTCGTACAGAACCTGCATCAATTTATTGTAAACAGGTTCAGGCTTTCAAAGGAAGTGAAGGCATGGGCCTTGCTGCAATTAATCGTCCTCATGTTTTATATCCCAAGGATGATCCAGCTCCCCGGCATAATCTCGGATAATTATCATTCCTGGATCTCAAGGCCGTCGTTTCTGCAATTAACTTACATCATGTATAATCTTTTTTCAGGAGCTGTGTTCTCATTCTATGGATTAGCATTAATGCTGATATGCTCTTTGCTGGTGCTTAGGTATAAATTCGAAAGAAATACCTTTTTCCCACTCTGGATATTGATACCCATTTTAGTCCCCTTCACTTATTCCTTATTGTTTACTCCGGTCTTTATCCCAAAGTACATTTATTTTGTCTCTTTTCCTTTATACATAATAGCTTCCCGGTCAATCTTCGGAATGAAGGCAGAGATCAGGCCGGTACTTATTTCAGCATTGATAGTTTTATCTATTGCCGCATTGCTTGTGCAGCAGAATAAAACAACAAAAGATCCCTGGAATAAAGCCGCTGAATATATTCAGGCGAGTGGCCGGAAAGAGGATAAAGTGATAATTATGGCTTCGTATGAGATACTGCCGTTCTCATATTATTTCGATCAGGGATGTTTTCATAGTGACGATTTATACGCATGCTCTAATGAAAATGGAATATCCCCGGTTGATTCTCTTGAGGAGGTAAAAAAAATAGATAAGAATGATTTCTGGCTCATAGTTTCCCGCGGGGCATATAACTCGGAAACCCGGGATGTGCTGAAATATGTCAGCGACAATTATACTGAAACAGAGTCCATGGAATACATATTGAATCACAATTCGGAATTAGTGAACAAACTATACAAATATTTTGAGCAAAAGGGTTTGATACACCTTGAGTTCAATAGAATAAAGATAGCGCATTTTCAGAAGAAAGAGGATGGCGCTTAAGAGGGGAGCTGATTCTTAGATAGTATCAATATAATTCCTGACATGTCAGCATACTTCTGATATATCAGAAACCTGCAATTTTTTATTGTCTCATTTTTCCTCACAGCTTTTTCTGAAATCTCAATGTTCTCAACATGATAGAGAATACGATCCTATCAACGGCACTCCTGGCACAGATTCTGCAATGAATAAGACTGAAAGACAAATTGACAGTGCGGTTGATATTCACTGATAACAAAATTCAGCAGGTTATCAGATGATTAAAAAGGAGGTTTGCATACTGAAAAGATATTGATCGGCTTAACTCGTAATTTGACAACATAACCTAAAAAAACAAAGGAGAAGAAGATGAAAAAACTTACATCAATAATTGCAATGAACATTATCGCTTTAGTCCTCGTAGTAACAGGCGCGTTTGCCGCTGATATGATGAATGACAGAAGCGCAACCACACAATGGGCAAGCAATCTGATCGGGACCACTGTTAAAAACCTTCAGGGAGAAACTCTGGGGACTATCACAGACCTGACGATCAGCAACAACATAGTTACATTCGCGGTCATTACACACGGCGGCGCGCTTGCAATAGGAGATAAACTTATACCGGTGCCAATGAACGCCCTGAAGATCACCGATAATAAGAACGCGACTCTTGATGCCAGCAAAGAGAAGCTCGCAACTGCCCCGAATTATGAAAAGAACAGCAAACAATGGCCTGACTTTTCAAATCGTAAATATGCTGAAGATACATATAGATTCTACGGCGTAGAGCTCTATTGGGAAGCAAGCGACATGGAACATATGATGGAAAAAGAAGCTAAGTAAATACATTAGTGATAAAGCTGTAAGATCCGTATAGGTCGTTCAGGCAGCCATTGGTCAACCAGTGGCTGCCTTTGAATGATATAGGAGATAACATGGACGATATATTTAAAAGCCTCTATGCCTGCATGAAAGAAGGGGACAGCTTATTCAATTTTCTAAGTGATGAAGATATCAGGAACCTGTCTGCTTTCTTTGAAATTAAGAGTATACTTGCAGGCGGGATGTTATGGAAAAAAGAAGACCCTTACGATTACATAGCATTTATTGTTTCAGGCAGTGTGGAGATAAAGAAAGAGACAGAGTTCGAGGGAAGGGAACTGGTCGTTGGCATATACAGCAAGGGCGCATTATGTATTCTTGACGAAAGCCTCAGGGCAGTTACGGCAGAGGCAACTGAAGATGTAACTCTTGCGATCATTACTCAGAAGAACCTGGATAAACTGATCGAAACAAATCCTAAATTGGGAGCAGATCTCTTAAAGGGTATGCTGCATACCGTATCGTTTCGTTTAAGAAAGTCCATTGACCGCCTCGCAGTCTTTTTCTGATCTGTCAGACCTGAAGTAGACATAAAAATTCCTGACATGTCAGCACCCTCCTGATATATCAGAACCCTGCATTTTTTTAAATTATCATTCCCTCGTCATAGCCTTCCGTAAACATCAATGTTTTCAAGAGGATAGGGTCTCCTGCCATATTAATAACAATCCTGGCACACATTCTGCTATTCAATATATAGCAAACAGCAAAGCATCTTCACAATGGATGTAATAGGTGTTAAAATTATTTCATTAAACAAAAACGAGTTAATGAAAGGAGGGTAAAAATGGGATTCGTCATCGGAGTTCTGGTTGTGGTAGCTTTAGTTTTCGGAATCATGTATTTAGCGAAGCGCACATAAAAAAAGGAGGGTAAAATGGATTTTGTCATTGGAATTCTGGTTATTGTAGCTTTAGTCTTTGGGATCATGTATTTAATGCAGCGGACATAAGTATCTTATGCAAGAAACCTTAACACTTGCAAAGACCGATAAAGGGAGAAAACATGAAGGCAGCACAAATATGGCTTATGGTTTTTACAATAGCAATGGTCTCTATCGCATCCCAGGTTTCAGCATCCGATAAACCATCTAATTATATGGTGCTCAAGGGCGGTATTTATTCACCCAGTGAGGAATATGACCTGGATAATTTCAACGGAGGATACGAGAGCCGCCTGGATACCAAGACCGGATTTAATGGTGAGATCGCTTTAGGCCATTACTTCCTCCCAATCTTATCCGTAGAACTTGGCGCCGGATATTTTGAAAGCAAAGGGTCACCATCAGCAGAGCCGGGCGAAACCAGACTGAAGGTTGTCCCTGTGCTTGCTACAGCAAAGGTGTATCTCCCGGTGGGAATCATAGAGCCGTATGGAGAGTTTGGTATAGGAGCCTATTTCACCAAGCTTGAGGTGAACGGCAATCTCAGCAGTTTCGAAGGTTCCTCAAAGATAACCTATGGATTGCATGGCGGTGTCGGATTGAATGTCAACCTCACCGATGAGGTATTCGTAGGTATCGAAGGGAGATATCTTTGGGCCAAACCTTCCTTTGGTGGGCAGAACGTCAATATAGACGGGTTCACAACTACGGCTGACCTGGGCTTTCGCTTCTAAGGTTGGCCATAAACTTCAGCACATTTGATTACTGCCAGCTGGCAAAAGTGATTCGACAGCCGGCAGTAAGAAGGAGGGTGAAATGGATTTCGTAATCGGAGTTTTGGTTGTAGTAGCTTTAGTATTTGGGATCATGTATTTAATGCAGCGGACATAAGAACCTTATGTAAGATGTCTTATGTGTTGCCACTGGTCTTGTTGTTGACATTCTGAGGGATGACAACGTTTGAAAAGGTCATTCGTTGCCATCCCTTTATACATTATTCTTGATAGCTGCATTGATAATTAATAAAAGCATCGGGCCATCACTTGTTTAAGGCGGATAAAAGAAAAATATATTATGCAGATAGATATCCATAATATTACAAAAATGTATAAAGAAAAAAGAGGGCTTCTGTCGGCCAGTTTCGGGGTGGAAAAAGGAGAACTTATCGCCCTCGTCGGGCATAATGGAGCGGGTAAATCTACACTCTTGAAAATATTATCCAGCTGGCACCTTCCTGACAGCGGACATGTCTTAGTGGACGGCATCGATCTGAAGAACAGATTGGATGTTGTGAGGAAGATAGGTTTTGTACCGGAAACCCCCAATCTCTTTGATTTCTTTTCAGTTGAATATAACCTCAAAATATTTGCCCGTCTTTTCGGAGTCCCTTTCCTGCGGATAGAAGATATCCTGAAGGAATTCGACCTGATGGCATTTCGCAACAACAAGATACAGGTACTGTCAAAAGGGTTAAGGCAGAGGGTAAGCATCGGTCGCGCTCTTTTGGCAGACCCTCCCGTGCTTCTGTTTGATGAACCCACATCAGGCATAGACTTTGATATGACGAAAGAGATCTACAGGCTGATGAAAGATTTCCATGCTTCAGGAAAGACTATCATCTTTACTTCCCACCGGCCTGAAGAGATAAAGACACTTGCAACCCGCATAATTGTCCTGCATCAGGGATCTATGGTCTTCGATGGTTCACCACAACAATATTTCCAATCAGAAGTTCATGAAAAGCTATATCAATGATGCTGAGAAATATCATTACATTAACATTAAATGATCTGGCCATCGCATTTAAGAACAAGACGATCTTTCTGATCCTCTTTATCCCTTTCTTTGTATTTTTCTCTTTGAAGTTAGTGGATGTTTCGGATACGGATTTTAAAAAGATCAATATCGGGCTTATTCAAAAAGAGATGTATGCTCCTGTTATTCTGCAGGCAATCAGATCAGCAGATAGAGTATTTACAGTTTCTTTTGTTTCTGATGAAGCGGAAGGCAAACTATGGTTAAAAGAAAAAAAGATAGACGGCATGTTAGTAAGGTCTGAAAAGTATGAAAACAGTTTAGATCTTATAGTCTTGAAAAAAGAGTCGATGCAGGCCCTTTCAATAGTGGAGAGCTTTTCAGCATTGCAAATAGCAGCAGAAGGGCATAGCGTAAACTGGATCTCTGATATTAAGCCTCTTCAGAAAGGCGGGATCGAAAAACAGACTTTGCCTACCTGGATCCTGATGCTGGTTTTAATGGTAAGCTTCATTATAATGCCTTCGCAGGTTGCCGAAGAGAAGGAAAAGAAATTGCTTCTTGCCCTTTTGCAGACCCCCATGCGGGAGATTGAGTGGCTTATCGCTAAATTGTTTTCAGGCATGATCTTAATATTCATAGCAGTCCTCTTCCTCCATCTGATGGGTGGATTTGATTTCGGTAATGTCCTGAGCTATGCCGCATTTATATTGGCCGGCAGTTTCTGTTTCAGTTCTTACGGGATATTTTTGGGTTTTTTATGCCGCAATCAGGCGAGCGCCAGAACTTTAGGGCTTATTTTTTATCTGCCGCATCTGCTTCCTTCTGCGTTATCGGATTTTTCAAAAAAATTAACTGCCGTTGCACCCTTTTTGCCTTCTTACCAGTTTTTTGAGCCGGTCAGGTCGATACTCCTGGATGGCGGCAGAATATCAAATCTGTCATTTGAATGGATTTACCTTCTTGCAGTCGGGCTGTTAACCTTTTTCCTGGCATATCTTTTAATGAAAAAGCGCTGGCTGATGTAAATGGAATTCTCACAGTAAAACAGGAGACTAAAATGTTCTTAAAAAAACAGACATCAATATCCCACGAATACTCAGAGAGTATAGTCGATACTGTGCGTGAACCATTGATCGTTCTGGATCAGGACCTAAGGGTAGTCACCGCCAGCCGATCCTTTTATGAGGTTTTCAAGGTAATGCCGAAAAATACCGTGGGGCAGCTTATTTATAACCTGGGCAATAAACAGTGGGATATCCCCAGGCTTCGGGAACTCCTGGAAACCATCCTGCCTGAAAAGGCAACCTTTGATGACTATGAGGTTGAACATAATTTTTCTACCATAGGCAGGCGCACCATGCTGTTAAATGCCCGGAGGATACCCAATCCGCCTGAAAAACTTAAAGTTATTCTCCTGGCTATCGAAGATATCACACAGCGCAAGATTGCGGAAAAATCTTATCTTGATTTAGCAGCAATTGTTAATACATCTGTCGACGGCATTATCGGAAAAACTTTGGAGGGAGATATTGTCAGCTGGAACAAAGGGGCAGAAAAAATATACGGCTATACAGAAGAAGAGGTGCAGGGTAAAAATATTTCTTTATTAGCTCCACCCGATTATCAGGAAGAAATATTTGACCATCTTAAAAAGCTGCAGTCCGGAGAAGTGATTGATAATTATGAAACAAAGCGTGTAAGAAAAGACGGGGTAGTAATTGATATCTCTCTGTCTCTTTCATCGATCAAGGACAAGTTTGGAAAGATTTACGGCGTGTCAGCCATTATGCACGACATAACCGAACAACAAAAGGCAAAGCAGGTGCTGACGGTCAGTGAATACTCCGAGAGCATCATCAATACCGTTCGTGAACCATTGATCGTTCTGGATCAGGATCTAAGAGTGGTCACGGTCAGCCGGTCTTTCTATGAATTCTTCAAGGTCAAACCTGAAGAGACAGTTGGGCAGCTTATCTATGACTTGGGAAATAAACAGTGGGATATTCCCAAACTGCGGGAATTACTTGAGACCATCCTTCCACAAAAAACAACCTTTGACAACTACGAGGTTGAACACGATTTTGCCACAATCGGCAGGCGCATTATGCTTTTGAATGCCCGGCAGATCCATAGAGTGTTGGGAAAGGAGCGTATCATTCTTTTGGCTATCGAGGACATCACCGAGCGTAAGGAGATAGAAGCCGGCCTTGAAAAGACCCGGAAAGAACTGGAGGTCATAAAAAAATCCGCGGATGAAGTCAGTGAATTCGCCGAGAGTGTCATCAACACTGTGCGTGAACCTTTAATATCTTTGGATCAGGATCTCAGAGTGGTCACGGTCAGCCGATCTTTCTATGAATTCTTCAAGGTCAAACCTGAAGAAACAGTTGGGCAGCTTATCTATGACCTTGGAAATAAACAGTGGGACATCCCCAAACTGCGTGAACTGCTGGAGACCATCCTTCCCCAAAAGACATCTTTTGATAACTATGAGGTTGAACACGATTTCGCCACAATCGGCAGGCGCATCATGCTTTTGAACGCTCGGCAGATTGAACAAGGGATGGGCAAGGAGCGTATAATCCTCCTTGCTATTGAAGATATCACCGAGCGTAAGGAGATAGAAGCCGGCCTGGAAAAAGCACATGAAGAATTAAAGGAGTTGGCCACCGAGTTGGAACGTACCGCTCAGGTAAAATCAGAATTCCTGGCTAACATGTCGCATGAGCTTAGGACCCCGCTTAATTCCATTAACGGCTTCTCTGAAGTGCTTTACGACGAAACGTTCGGGCCGCTGAATGAGAAGCAGAAGAAATACGTTAACAATGTTTTAACCAGCGGAAAGCACCTTCTGTTGCTGATAAACCAGATACTTGATATGGCAAAAGTCGAGGCCGGAAAGATGAATCTTGCATTATCCAGTCTGCCAATGAAAAGCCTGTTAAATGAAATTTCACTGCTGGTAGCTGATATGGTCAGCAAAAAGAAGATCGAAATGCTGATTGAGATAGCCGAAGACCTGCCGAATATCGAGGCGGATGATCTCAAGGTCAAAGAGATACTTTATAACCTGCTTTCTAACGCAGTTAAATTTACACCCGAGGGCGGCCGGATCGGCATGCGGGCTTCTACGAGAAAAGCCGATAATGAGATAGAGATAGTGGTCTGGGATACCGGGGTCGGTATTGCGCCTGAAAACATGGAGAAGATATTTGAAGGTTTTTTCCGTGTTGATACCCCATATTCCAGGGTAACTGAGGGAACGGGACTCGGTTTGCCGCTTTCCAGAAAACTGGTTGAGCTGCACGGCGGGAAGCTTTCTGCAAGATCAGAAGGGTTAGGCAAAGGAACTTCGATACGGTTTACATTGCCAATTATATCAAAGAGGGGGGAGTGAGATGAGAAAGAGGGTATTAGTCGTAGATGATAATAAAAATAATCTGATGCTGGAAAGAGATCTTTTAGAGGTCGCAGGCTTCGAGGTATTTGAAGCTGAAAATGCTACCGATGGAATTGCCATTGCAAAAAGGGAAAAACCTGATGTTATCGTAATGGATATCCGGCTTCCTGATATGCGCGGCACTGAAGCTGTCAGGATATTGCGTAAGGACAAAGAGACATGCGGTATTCCGGTTATTTTTGTGACCGCCTCGGTCATGGCAGAGGGCATGGAGGAGATAATCGCTATCCCGAACAGCGTATTTATAGGCAAGCCGATAGATACGCGCACCTTTGTGAAGGATATCAGTCAATTTATAAAGTGAGTTTCTTGAATGCTTGGAAGTTGAATTAATAAGAGGAAGATGAAGAAAGACAAACAGGTAATCTTAATTGTCGATGACCAGCCCGAAAACATTGAACTGCTCGAAGCGCATCTTGTCACGCAGGGATATGAAATTATTCAGGCTGAAAGCGGCGAAGAAGCGCTGAGAATACTTTCCGGCGATAGAGTCGACCTGGTACTGCTCGACGTAAAGATGCCCAGGATGTCCGGCTTTGAAGTGCTGGCGAAATTGCGCGCCGATATCAAGACAGAGCGTATCCCGGTAATTATGGTCACAGCGTATACAGAGTACGAAGAGAAGGTAAAGGCCCTTGAGGCAGGATGCGATGATTTTATCACCAAGCCTTTTGATAAACATGAGCTCTTATCCAGGGTAAGGTCGCTTCTCAGGATAAAGCTTCTGAATGACGAAGTAGATGAAGCTCACGAATTCTCTGAGAGCGTCATCAACACCGTGCGTGAACCCCTTATTGTGCTGGATTCAGACTTGAGGGTTTTTTCAGCAAACCGCAGCTTTTACACTTCTTTCAAGGTCACGCCGCAAGAAACTATAGGTAATTTTATCTATGACCTTGGAAACCGGCAGTGGGATATTCCAAAGCTGCGGACATTGCTTGAAGATATTCTTCCCAAAAACAACAAGTTCGATGACTATGAAGTTGAACATGTATTTTCAAACATTGGGCACAAAATAATGCTTCTCAATGCCCGCCGTATCACTCACAAGGAAAAAGGTTCTCACATGATCCTCCTTGCGATTGAAGATATTACAAAGTCCAGAAAACTGGAAAGAGAGCGCAAGAATATCCTTTCCATGTTTGCGCATGACATGAAAAATCCTGCGGTAACATCGGAAGGTTTTCTGTCGAGACTTATCTCAGGCAAGGCAGGGGCGCTGACTGAAGAGCAGCAAAACCACCTTGGAATTATCCATAGTGAGCTGAATAAATTATCTCAATTACTGTCAGATTTTCTGCAGTTTTCGAGATTTGAAGCAATAGAATATAAGCCTGTTTACGCTCTATTTAACATAGAAGAGGAGATCCGCAAAAATATTGAAGCAGAAAAAGTCGAGGCTGAAAAGAAGAAAATAATTATATGCCTTGAAAACCCGGATGCAATAACTCCTCAAGCTAATGCAGATGCTGCTATGGTAAATCGCGTGATCAGAAACCTTCTTGTCAACGCAATAAAATACACCGATCCGGAAGGAACTGTAACTATTAAAATATCAGACAGAGGCAAAGAGATACTTGTTTCTGTTAAAGATACAGGCATAGGAATACCGGCAGATCAGCTGCCTTATATATTTGACGCCTTCTATCGTGCCGGGAACTCAAAGGGTTCAGGGCTCGGGTTGTCCATTGCCAAAGCAATAATAGAAGGCCATGGAGGATCGATATGGGCTGAAAGCATACCAGCCAATGGCAGCACCTTCAGCTTCACCTTGCCTAAAGAGATCAGTGAATTTAAAAGAGATGGAGAATGAAAGACAAACCGGTAATCTTAGTTGTCGACGACCTGCTCCAGAACATTGAACTTCTCGAAGCGCATCTTGTCACGCAGGGATATGAAATTATTCAGGCTGAAAGCGGCGAAGAAGCGCTGGGAATACTTTCTGGTGATACAGTCGATCTGGTACTGCTCGACGTAAAGATGCCGGGGATGTCCGGCTTTGAAGTGCTGGCGAAATTGCGCGCCGATAACAAGACACAGCGTATCCCGGTAATTATGGTCACAGCGTATACGGAGTACGAAGAGAAGGTAAAGGCCCTTGAGGCAGGATGCGATGATTTTATCACCAAGCCTTTTGATAAACATGAGCTTTTAGCCCGGGTTAGGTCGCTTCTCAGGATAAAGTTTCTGAATGACGAAGTTGATGAAGACCATGAATATGCTGAGAGCGTCATCAACACCGTGCGTGAACCATTGATAGCACTGGATCAAGACCTCAGAGTAGTCACTGCCAGCCGTTCTTTCTATAAATTCTTCATAGTAAAACCTGAAGAGACAGTGGGGCAGCTTATCTATGACCTGGGAGATAAACAGTGGGATATCCCAAAGCTGCGGGAACTGTTGGAGACCATCCTTCCCCAAAAAGCAACCTTTGACAACTATGAGGTTGAACACGATTTTGCCGCCATCGGCCGGCGCGTAATGCTTTTAAATGCCCGGCAGATCAAAAGAGTGTGGGGAAAAGAAAGGATCATCCTCCTTGCCATTGAGGACATCACCGAGCGCAAGCGGCTGGAAGATCTGTTAACAGAGTCTGAAATGAAATACAGGCGTCTTTTTGAGACTGCAAGCGACGGGATAGTGCTTCTCGAAAAACTTCAAGGGCATATAATCCATGCGAATCCGGCTGCCGAGAAAATGTTTGGTTACTCCGAAAGAGAGTTCATCGGAAAAACCATACAGGATATCGGGGTCTCGCTCGACATGAGTGATTTCCCGGGAATAATGAAATCATTGGACAGGAGCGGCGTTCTCAATTACGATGATGTCCCGATAAGAACCAGGTCCGGGCAAGATATCTACACGGACATATATATGGTTGACAGGGCTAACCTGGCACAATGCAACATCCGCGATGTCAGTGAGCGCAAAGCGGCGAAAGGAGAGCTGGTGCGACTTATCAGCGAACTTGATATCAAGAACAGAGAGCTTGAGCAGATCATATATGCTGCGTCGCACGACCTTAAATCCCCTCTTGTCAATATTAACGGTTATACCCATGAACTTCAAATGACTATTGATAATATAACCAGGGTTGTAGACATGGAAGATATATCTGCTGAAATCAAACAGAAGCTGTCATCACTTGTAAAAGAACTTCCTGAGTCATTTCGTTTTATCAATAAAAGCGTTATACGGATGGAAATGCTTCTGAACGGGCTATTGGAGTTTTCGCGCTCCGGCAAGCTGGAATTGAAGATGGAAGAGATAGATATGAATATGCTGATAAAAGAGATATCAGGCTATCTGAATTATAAATGGAAAGAGGCAGGCGCAAGCCTTCAAGTGGCAAACTTGCCGCATTGCACAGGAGACAGGGAACAGATAAGCCGCATATTCTCAAACCTCATGGAGAATGCAGTTAAGTATCTTGACCCTGAACGGAAAGGCGAGATAAAGGTCACAGGATATGAGGAAGGTGACAGCTCTGTCTATTGCGTAGAGGATAACGGCATCAGCATAGCCCTTGGACATCAGCAGCAGTTATTTCATATGTTTCATCAGCTTGATCCTGCGAAGGCCGGAGATGGGCTGGGGCTTATGATAGTGCAGAGGATAGTTGAGAGGCACGGTGGAAAGGTCTGGCTTGAGTCTGAGGCAGGAAAGGGGTGCAGGTTCTTTGTGAAACTGCCGGGGATAAACAAGGGAACCCAGCCAATTTAAACTCAAATTCAAAAGAGATATAGAATGAAAGACAAACCGGCAATATTAGTTGTAGATGACCAGCCTCAAAACATTGAACTTCTCGAAGCATATCTTTTTACGCAGGGGTATGAAATTATCACGGCGGCAAATGGTGATGATGCGCTGGAAATACTTTCCAAAAACCAGATCGACCTGATCCTGCTTGATGTAATGATGCCGGGCATGGATGGTTTTGAAGTTACCCGCAGGATAAGGCAGGATAATACACATCAGCTGCTTCCGATAATTCTGGTTACCGCACTGCGGGAATCCGAAGACCGTGTAAAGGGAATTGATTCCGGCTGCGATGATTTTCTTTCAAAACCTGTTGACAAGATGGAGCTTTTAGCCCGGGTACGATCTCTGCTTAAGGTCAAGGACTATAATGACCTGGTGAGCAATTACCGGAAAGAGCTGGAGGCCGAGGTAACCAGCAGGACCGAGGAATTAAAGCGTGCCTTTGAGATGATAAAAGAAGCTTCGCTGGATACTATCTACCGGCTGTCCATGGCCTCTGAGTACAAGGACGAGGACACAGGCGCACACATAAAACGCATGAGCCGTTATTCCGCTGCCGTTGCCCGCCGCATGGGACTGGACGAAATTACTGTTGAAACTATTCTTTATGCAGCGCCAATGCATGATCTGGGCAAGTTAGGCATACCAGACCTGATACTGACGAAACCGGCCAAGCTTGACCCGATGGAGTGGGAGATCATGAAGATGCATGCGGTCATTGGCGCCAAGATACTCAAGGGATCAAATGCAGAATTCATAAGGCTTGGAGAGACGATAGCCCTGAATCATCACGAGAAGTGGGATGGAAGCGGCTATCCAAATAGTCTTAAGGGTATAGAGATACCAATAGCCGGCCGCATAACTGCAATCGCTGATGTATTCGATGCCTTGACATCCAAGCGGCCATATAAGGAACCGTTCCCTGTGGAAAAGGCACTGGCCATAATCAGGGAAGGGAGCGGAAGCCACTTTGATCCGGATGTGGTGGATGCTTTCTTTTTCATCCTGGACGAGATACTCACTATTAAGAAGGAATATGATGACCATGATCCACAGGCTTTTGATATTCCTGAACTTAAAAACCTGCTGCAGCAATACCGCCATGGCTAAGAATAATTCCTGATATATCAGCAGCCTCCTGATATATCAGTAGCTGCATCTTTCAAGATAATTATTCCTTGCATTTATCCTTATCCTATTCATGAATACTTTCAACATGATAGAGGCTATTGCCATTTAATCAACAGACCTGGCACAGATTCTGCTCTATATAACCTCAAAGCACGAAATTCGGTATCCGATGTCTGAATATAAGAGTGTGGGGGTACGATGATACTAGCGACATTAAGGATGGTTGTACGGCCTGAAAGCCGGTATGATCTTTTAGAAACGATGCGGGGGATGCTCGAACCCGTAAGGGTTGAAAGGGGCTGTCTGACTTACCGTCTATATGAAGACGTGGAGAACAGAAATGCTTTTGTCCTGCTGGAGGAATGGGAGACACAGGAAGATCTTGAGAGGCACATCCTCACAGATAATCACAGGCGGCTGCTTGCGCTCGTTGATCTTCTGAGCGAACAGCCTGAACTGCGGTTCAACACTGTGTCGCACACCGCTGGAATGGAGCTGATAGAAAAGGTACGGCAGAAAATACGATAAAAGATGTTGAGGTTTTGAAAACAACAAAATTCATTAAGGAGGTCTTAAAGATGCAGGCAACTGATTCAAAAAAGACGTTCAAATTAAAGCAGAAAAAGGAGGAGAGGTTATCATGAAAAGATTTAAGGCTCAGCAAAATTATCTTGTTTTTATCTTAATCCTGGGAGTTTTCTTAATCACGGGATGCGGAGGTGGAGGAGAAACCGGACATTGGAATCCGGGCGACACTACAGCGCCGATGGTGATTGCCGTAACTCCTCTAAATAATGCTGAGGGGGTAGCGAAGAACACGAACGTTACCGCAACCTTCAGTGAGGCTATGGATCCTGCAACGCTCGTTTCTCCGGCAGTCAGTTTTACGTTGAAAACATTTGTGGGCGCAGTTGACGTCCCTGGAGTAGTGACCTACCTTGGCACTACTGCAACGTTTAATCCGACCAGCGATCTTGCGGACTCTACAAAATATACAGCCACGATCACAACCGGGGCCGCGGATTTAGTTGGTAATACACTGGCAAGTGCCTATGTATGGGTATTTACCACAGGTGCAGCCGCAGACATCGCCAGACCAACGGTTATTCTCACTGACCCTTTTGATACAGAAGAAGATGTGTCCATCAATAAAAGTATCACAGCAACCTTCAGTGAGCCGATGGACCCTGCAACGCTCGCTTCTCCGGCAACCAGTTTTACGCTGAAAACATTTGTGGGCGCAGTTGACGTCCCTGGAGTAGTGACCTACCTTGGCACCACTGCTACTTATAATCCAAACAGTGATCTTACCCCGAGCACCAAATATACAGCCACGATCACAACCGGGGCAAAAGACCTGGCTCAAAATGCACTGGCAGTTAATAAAGTTTGGACCTTTACTACAGGTGCGGCCGCAGACACCACCAAACCAACCGTGCTTCTTACAGACCCTGATGTGGACGCAACAGGGTCGTGTATCAACCAGTTAATAACTGCAACCTTCGATGAGGCGATGGACCCTGCAACGCTCGTTTCTCCGGCAACCACTTTTACGCTAAAGACATTTGTGGGTTCAGTTAACGTACCGGGAGTAGTGACCTATGATGCACCAACCAAGATGGCGACTTTTACATTAGGCAGCAATCTTGCAAACAGCACCAAATATACAGCCACAATCACAACCGGGGCTAAGGATCTGGCCGGTAATGGGCTGGCAGTTGATAAAGTATGGAGCTTTACAACAGGCACAACGACATGTTCTCCTCCGGTAACACTTGGGATTCTCGACCCGTTCGCGATCGCATCAGCCGGCGGGATAACCAACACCGGGGCCACCAAGATTAACGGTGATGTAGTGCTGGATCCCCTAGGTACATGCAATGCTGTTGCTGTTGGTACGGGAAATGATTTTGGTCTCTGCGGAGGAACTCCTCCAACACATAATGCCGGGGAGCTGGTAATTACACAAACTCATCCTGACACAACCACTGCAGATGCAGTCATGGCAGCCTTGCTCGCTAAGTGGAACAGCCTCACTAAAGCGAATCTGCCGGGCGCTACTGTTTTGGGATGCGGTGTTATTGGAACCGCTGGCGGCGGAGGTGCGGGCATAGGTTGTGCCGGCAATTCCACTCTTCCTCCAGGTGTCTATATATCCGCAACAGACTCATCGATAGGTGTATCTGGAACTCTCACACTCGATGCTTTGGGCGATCCTGATGCTGTCTGGGTCTTCCAGGCACCATCTTCGACAGTCACCACGGCGGTCAGCAGCACGATTTCCCTGACCGGCGGTGCCAAGGCATCTAACGTCTGGTGGCAGGTGGGCAGTTCAGCTACTCTTAACTCAGGTACTACATTCCAGGGAAACATACTGGCTTCTGCTTCGATCTCGATGGGGACCGGAGCGACATCATGCGGCCGGTTGTTGTCCGGGGCAAGCG
Organism: Thermodesulfovibrionia bacterium; assembly: GCA_030646035.1. Taxonomy (NCBI): domain Bacteria; kingdom Pseudomonadati; phylum Nitrospirota; class Thermodesulfovibrionia; species Thermodesulfovibrionia bacterium. Next base: position 20,541 of record JAUSMY010000053.1, read on the forward strand.
GGGCTGGCGCGTTTACATTCCTCGCCAATACAGTTTCAGTGCCAGGCCATATTTCCGCACCTGGTATTTGCGATTAATATATGAGGTATTTGGCATGAAAGCAGGCAAAAGGGAAGACAGGCTATTTTACATAATTCAGACTGTCTCCCTTTTGCCTCTTTATAACGCTTCGTTCTTTTGGCACAAAGAAATGTCATACGGCTTTTTGAAAAGAGCCGGAAAGGCAACAGTAAAACGCAACTATATAAAAGGAGGATGTACTATGAAAGCAATGTATCGAGCAGCACTGATTGTGGCTGCATTCGTTTTTCTCCTTCCCTTATCTGCCCGTTCTGAGATCAAGGCTGGATCATTTGAAGTGAGTCCGTTCGTAGGATACAATTTTTTTGAGAGCAAGCAGAACCTGAAAGACAGCCCTGAATTTGGCGGACGGCTTGGCTATAATTTCACAAAAAACTTTGGTATTGAAGGCGTTGTGGAATTTATGAAGAGCCGCGTTGATGACAAGTCAATAACAGGTACCAAGGAAGGACAGTTCAGAAGCCCCATGGATAAAGTGCGCCTTTCCCTTTACCATGTCGATGCTATCTATCACATAATGCCGGATGGTAATTTCAACCCATTTTTGGTTGCAGGCTTCGGAGGAGTTCACTATAATCCGAAGATGTCGGATCATGATATGGCTGCTTTTAATTTTGGGATAGGCGCGAAATTATGGATGACGGACAATATCGCCTTAAGATTTGATGTGAGAGATTATCTGGTCACGGAGATATTCCAGGAGTCTTACAATAATATCGCGGCTACCGTTGGTATAACCTTTGCGTTCGGCGGCAGGGAAAAACCCGTACCTGTCAAGACAGAGAAGTATGAGAAGAAACCTGAAACTAAAGTTGAGAAAAAAGCTGAGACAAAGACTGAAACAAAGGTTGAAAAGCCGGTAGTTATCTTAGTGTCCGAGCCTAAGGCTGAGGAGAAGGTGATCGCAGTTGCATCTGAGCCGAAGATCGAGGAGAAGATAATCGTCCTTGCCCTTGAAGACATACATTTTGATTTTGACAAGTCGACCCTTACAAAAGAAGCGCAGGTGATACTTAAAAGAAATCTTCAGCTGCTCAAAGAAAACCCTAAAGCCAATATACGTATTGCCGGTTATACATCTGCTTCCGGCACTGAAGAGTACAATCAAAAGTTGAGTGAAAGAAGGGCAAATGCTGTCAAAGATTACCTCATAAATGAAAATGTAACTACACCTGACAGGCTTTCCGAGATCGGATATGGTGAAGCAAGCCCGGAGAAGTATGAGGCGGCGCCTAAAGACCTTTACTCAAAAGCGGCAAAGGCTAACATGAGAGTTCTTTTTGAGATCACTATTAAATAGTTAAACACAGCAACATTGCAATCATATGATTGCACATTAAAATGCAGGAGGAATAAGATGAAAAACTTTATTTTGTTGTCAGTATTAATGGTTTTCGGAGTAGCCATGTTTTCGGGTTGTGCATCTATGACAGGCAGAACGGCAGGCGAGCACATTGATGACGCGAGCATTACCGCAGAAGCAAATGAGATAATCGTCAAAGACCAGGACGCACAGTTCTTGAAGATCAATGTTACAACTACAAATGGAAATGTTGTTATGTCCGGCTACATACATGACAAGGTAGCAGAAGAGCGTATCACATCAAAGATCTGGCAGATCAAGGGCGTGAAATCTGTAAAGAGCACATTGCAGATGGAACAGAAAAAGTAGATAAAACAGGGGCACTCCGTGAAATCGCTTAAATTCCCGGAGTGCCCCTTTAACTGCTTTTTTCAGGTTATGTTGTTTTACGGAGAGGGGAAAGTATCCTTTCTCCATAGAGCAGAATGAAAAAAGACATATTATAAAATATAGGGACTGATCGAAAAAAAATCAGCAATGCGGGTTTCGCCCGCCAAGGAGGCAAAGATGAAAAAATGTATTTTAAGGGTGTTAGGAATGGTTGTAATTTTCGCATCGTTTATTATGTTCGCTGCATGCGTGCTGGTTCCGGCCGGACGTCAGGATTCCGGAATGGTCATTGTGCCGCGCCTTCCGGAGCTTGTGATCTTGGTAGATGAACCGTACTACTATCACAGCGGTTATTACTATTACTACCAGAACAACCGCTGGTTCTACTCACACGCAAAGAGCGGGCCGTGGATGGACCTGCCGAGGGGACACTACCCAAAAGAGGTTAAATACAAGGGCAGGGACAATGATAAGGACAAGGGCTGGAAGCGCGGAAATGACGACAAGGATCGTGATTAATCGTTTATTAGTGGTAATGCGGGATTAAGTTGAAAGGAGGAGCATATGTTGTGGACGATCGCAGTAATACTGATAATTCTATGGCTGCTGGGATTTGTGAGCAGCTACACGATGGGCGGGTTCATTCACATCCTGCTGGTAGTTGCCATTATCATGGTGCTGGTCAACATTATCAGGGGGCGAAGACCTTTGGGTTAAAAGTGCCGACGGTTATCAACTCAATTAAATTAACAAGAGAAAAAAAGGGGCAAAATGAAGACAAATACACTGTTAGGCATCATACTCATCATTGTAGGGGTTATCGCCTTTGCGTATCAAGGCATCAATTACACGACCACAGAGAAGGTCGTTGACCTCGGCCCTATCGAGGTTACTGCTGAGAAGACAAGAACACTTCCGCTGCCGCCCATAGCGGGTGGTATTGCGATAGCGGGCGGCATATTGCTGCTGGTTTTGGGGAATAAAAAGAGCTGATTAAAATTAATAAGTTTTAACCATAATGGGTTGGCTATGAAAGTCAAACCACTTGCTGCCTCAAAGTTTAAATGATCAAGGACGTCTGACCCATCGGGCTGACGTTTACCCTCACTTAGTGGTGACAAAACAATGGAAGATGAAGTGGCCATGCTGATGCGAATCACCGCCTGTCTCTGCTTACTGCTTTTTTCGCTCACTCTTCCTGCAGCAGCTGCGGACAGGGCAGGCGATGAATTTTTGAACGGCTATGTAGCCTCCATCCTTGAGCGTGACCTGCACTGGGAGAGAGAGAGCTATATTTTGAAGATCGTCAACGGGGTTGCAACGATCACATTATTTAAGGATGACCCGGTGCGGCGTGATGAGGCTGACAAGCAGCTGCGCGATATTGAAGGACTGCAGAAGCTATTGATCGTGGTGAAGCCTGCAGAGATGGGCAAACCTGGAGCTGTAAGCAGATTTATAGGGATAACAGGCGAAGGGGAATCTTATCCGACAGGCGACCTGTTTCTGCCGCTCCTCGCTGACCCGAAGCAGCTGAGGTTTTTTGTCAGCATATACAACTTCAAATCACCGGGTGTGAGATACAATATGGCATCAGTCGGCTTTGGAGAGACATTTGGCATGTACAGGTTATTCGGCAGCCGTGAGAGGGACGGCATGCAAGTGGGCGTGGAAGGCGCCCTGTTCGCCCAGTTCAACATGGACACACCTTCTCACGACCTTATTAATACAGATTACACCATAGGCATTCCCGTGACCTACCGTCATGGCGATAATTCGCTCCGCTTCCGCATTTATCATCAGAGCTCACACCTGGGTGATGAATTTCTTCAAAGCGTTAATCCTCCGGAACGGATCAACCTCACCTATGAAGCCCTTGAGCTCATCTATTCCCGTGAATGGAGCGGATGGCGTGTGTACGGCGGCGGTGAGTACCTGATCCACAAGGAACCGGCAGATTTGAAGCCTATGAGCGCCCACTGGGGAATAGAGTATCGCGGCAATGAGCCGCTTTTGTGGAACGGCAGGCCTGTAGGCGGAGTGGACCTGAAGAGCTTTGAAGACCATAACTGGGCTATTGATACCAGCGTCAAGGCCGGCCTTGAGTTCGGCCATCCCAACCCGGGGCAGCGCCGCCTGCGCCTAATGGCCGAGTGGTACAAGGGGTTTAATCCGCGCGGCCAGTTTTACAACAATAAGGTTGCATACTACGGCATGGGGGTATCTCTGGGATTCTGACGGAGTTTGTTGAGCACGGAAATCTGAGGACGCAGTGAGAGAGCAATGAGGTCAAATGGTTAACGCTGATATTGCCGCAAGAACAAAAGAACTGACGCCTGAGAGCGACTTGAAAAATCCGGAGACGTTAGAGCGAAATGAGACCGTGCGTATTGAGCAGTTCAGCGACGGTGTTTTTGCCATCGCAATAACGCTGCTGGTTCTCGGGATCAATGTGCCGAAGGCTAATGAACTTGGCGCAGACGGCAGTCTAGGCTTAACTTTAATAAAAATGTGGCCTCATTACCTTGCCTTCGTGACAAGCTTCATTACGATCCTTGCCAAGTGGGTGAACCATCACCGGATCTTCAGTTTTATACAGAAGACCGATCATACTTTTCTCTACTGGAACGGCTTATTGCTTTTGTTCATCACGTTCATGCCTTTCCCGACGACCCTGCTGGCGGAATATCTCCTGCACCCCCAGGCCAAGATTGCGGGAGCGGTCTTTGCCGGCACCTATGTTGCGATAGCATTTGCATTCAGGGGCTTGTGGAATCACGCGTCAAAGAACGGAAGGCTTCTTGCACAGAACGTGGATGACAGGGAGATCCTGCAGATCACCAGGCAATACCAATACGGGCCGCTGCTGTACCTTGCGGCGTTTGCGCTTTCCTTCGTGTCAGTCGGCCTGAGCGTATGTATGTGTTTGTGCCTGGCGGTGTTCTTCGCCTTCAAGGGCTGGCCGACGCTGAGGGCAGCAGTGCTGTTTATTCCGCCATTCTCGCGCAAGCGGTGATCCGGGAATAGAAAGGTAAAAACTATGTTGATAACGGAGCTTAAATAATGGCTGCAAATGCTGACGGGCCTTCAATAATCAGGGTCATACTCAGGGACGGCCAGAGCCTCAAGGTCCGGCCGATCACTCATGAAGACAAGGAGAAACTGAAAGACCTTTTCTACCGGCTGAGCCCCCAGACGAGGTACCTGCGTTTCGGGTATATGAAGTCCTATGTAAGCGATCAGGAGCTTGATTACTTCACTGTAATACACCCTCCTGATACTTACGCATATGTGGCTCTGACCGGTGAAGAAAAAGAGGAGCATATCGTCGGGGTCGGACGGTGGTTCCTCACTCCTGACAAAAGTACCGCAGAGATAGCCTTTGTAGTTGAAGACACGATACAGATAAGAGGGATAGGCACCGCACTCCTCGAACAGCTTGCCGATGCGGCGGCGAAATACAGGATCAAGCATTTTATCGCACGCGTCCTTCCGGAAAATACCAGGATGCTTGAGGTCTTTGAGGAGAGCGGGTTCTCAATCTCAAAAAGGATACATGAAGGCGCGTATGAACTGATCTTCAATCTTGAAGAGCAGGAAGAGTATGCAAAACGGCAGGCATATCGAGAACACATAGCAGGCTCCGCAGGCGTGCGCAGGATATTTTATCCCAGGAGCGTCGCGGTCATCGGCGCCTCCCGCAACCCTGAGAGGGTAGGCGGCAAGGTCTTCAGAAATATGCTCTTTGCAGGTTTCAGCGGCGTTATCTTTCCGGTCAATCCGAAAACCACATCGGTCGGCGGGGTATTGAGTTATCCCACAGTCGAACACGTGCCGGGAGATGTGGATCTGGCAGTTATCATTGTGCCTGCAGCACAGGTGCTTGAAGTGATCGACCAATGTGCGAGAAAGGGCGTCATAGGCGTGATCGTCATCTCCGCAGGCTTTAGCGAGTCCGGTCCCGAGGGCGTAGAGAGGCAGAGGCTTCTCAGGGAAAAGGCTTTGTCTTATGGCATGCGGTTGATAGGCCCCAATTGTCTCGGTATTATGAACACTGACCCTGAGACCAGTCTTAATGCCGCAATGGCCGGCATGATGCCGCCGCGCGGAAGCGTAAGCATCAGTTCTCACAGCGGCGCCCTCGGCATTGCGCTGCTCGATTATGTGAAGAGCAATAATCTCGGTATCGCCCACTTCGCAAGCATCGGCAACCGCATCGACATATCGTCTAACGACCTTCTTGAATTCTGGGAGGATGATGACAATACCAAGGTTATCCTTCTTTATCTCGAAACCTTCGGCAACCCGAGAAGGTTCAGCCGCCTTGCCAGAAGGCTTACACGCAAGAAACCGATCATCGCAGTCAAAGCGGGCAGAAGCGAAATAGGGGGAAAGGCTGCAACATCACATACAGGAGCGCTTGCCGGTTCAGATATCGCTGTTGACGCGCTTTTCAGGCAGGCAGGCGTTATCAGGGTAAATACGATAGAGGAGATGTTCAACGCTGCAAAGAACCTCGCTCACCAGCCGCTGCCGAAAGGCCCGAGGCTCGCGATCCTCACCAACGCGGGAGGGCCGGGCGTGTTAGCGGTTGATGCGGCTGTCAGCTACGGGCTTTCTGTGCCCCCGCTTTCAGAGGAGACCAGGCAGAAGCTCGCTCAACTCCTTCCGAAGGAGGCGTCACTTACCAATCCCGTGGATATGATCGCTTCAGCCACAGGAGAGCAATTCGGAAAAGCCCTTGCTGTAATTCTGGAAGATCCGTCGATAGATGCGGCTATCGTCATCAATATCCCTGTCAGGCCGTACCAGGAGGTTGCATCTGGGATACAAAAAGAGATGGCAGCTTATGCGGGTGAAAAGACGGTGGTCGCCTGCTTCATGATGTCCGGGACCAATACCATTGAGATACGCACCTCACCTGACCGTCTCATTCCGGTCTATATGTTTCCGGAAGATGCGGTGCAGGCGTTCTTTCATTCATATACATATTCACAGTACAGGATACTTAAAACAGGACTTGTGCCGGTCTTCCCCGATGCTGATGAGGAAAAGGCAAGAAAATATCTGGAGCCGTCAGGAGTACTCAAGAACGGTGGCTGGCTTCCGCCTGAAACCGCGCTGGGACTGTTAAAGGAATACGGCATCCCGGCCGCTGAAACAAGGACAGCGTTCAGCGCTGAAGAGGCGGCAAAGGCGGCGAGAGAGATAGGGTTTCCGGTGGTGATGAAACTTCGTTCGACAACGATCACGCATAAAACCGATGTACACGGCGTTCTGCTCGGGCTCAAGAGTGAAGATGAAGTAAGACAGGGATATAATGAGATGAAGACACGACTTGAGACAGCGGGGCAGGGGAAAGAGATGGAAGGCGTTATCCTGCAGCCTATGGTGAATGACGGAGAGGAGGTCATTCTCGGCATGTCATTTGATCCTGTATTCGGCCCTCTCGTCATGGTCGGCCTCGGCGGCATACAGGTTGAACTTATGAAGGATGTTGCCTTCTCTATTCATCCGCTCACGGACATTGACCCGGATTATATGTTCTCTCAGCTGAAGGGGCTTCCACTGCTCAAGGGCTGGCGCGGGAGCACGCCAAGAGATATTGACGCGCTCAGGGAAGTGCTCCTCCGGTTTTCAGCTCTCATAGAGGACATCCCGGAGATCGCTTCAATTGAAATAAATCCGCTCATGGTCTTTGACCAGGGCAGGGGCACTATGGCGGTGGATGCCCGCATCCTCTTTAGGCCAGGCGCTATGACCTTTACACACTCAGCCTAAATTCGTATAATAACAGCGCAAATATTCCTTACTTATTATTTTCTGATTAACTAAAAAAGGAAGGTTGAATTGAAGATCGTTGTATGTATAAAACAGGTACCTGATACAGCGGATGTGAAGATCAATCCCGAGACCAATACTCTCATCAGGGAAGGGGTTCCGAGCATTATCAACCCGTTTGACCTCAATGCGATAGAGGCAGGGCTTCAGATCAGGGATCAGGTCGGCGGCGAAGTGATAGCGCTCACAATGGGGCCTCCTCAGGCAGAGGATGCGCTCAGGGAAGCGATCTCGCTGGGAGTGAATGAGGCTGTGCTTCTTTCTGACAGGGCATTTGCAGGCGCTGATACATGGGCTACGGCATACGCGCTTGCCGGTGCTGTTAAAAAGATAGGCGCTGACATCATACTCTGCGGCAAACAGGCTATTGACGGCGATACCGCGCAGGTTGGCCCTGAGATGGCTGAATTTCTTGACATCCCTCACATCGCGTATATCAGAAAGATCGAAGAGATAAAAGACGGCTATATCAGAGTGCAGCGCCTTATGGATGAGGGCTATGATGTTGTTGAATCATCACTCCCCGTGCTGCTTACAACTGTCAAGGAATTGAATGTTCCGAGAATGCCTTCTCTTAAGGGCAAGATGGCTGCCAAGAAGGCTGAGATAAAGAAGATGAACAGGCTTGATATCGGGATAGAAGAAGCTGACCTCGGGCTTAAAGGTTCTCCTACTCAGGTCAAGAGCATCTTTGCTCCTGAGATAAAGGCTGACAGAAGGATGTTTGAAGGCTCTGCCGATGAGCAGGTCAAGGCGCTGGTTGAAGAGATGAGGAATATCAAATGTATATAGTTGTTAATCGTGATAAATGCACTGCGTGCGGAGAGTGCATAAACACATGCCCTTATGACTCCATCGTGATGAAGGACGGCAAGGCATTTATCACTGAATTCTGCCAGCTCTGCGGCATGTGCATGTCAGCCTGTCCCGAAGGTGCAATCACAGAGGTTAAAGAGGCAGGGGATGCAGCACCTGTAAAAGACCTTACAGGTTATTCAGGTGTGCTGGTCTTTGCAGAGCAGCGCGATGGCGAGCTTGCTTCTGTAGCTTTTGAACTTCTTGGTGTCGGCAGAAAGCTTGCCGATGACCTTGGCGAAGAACTTTCCGCGATCCTTCTGGGCGCTGATGCATCTGCTGCTAAAGAATTAATAGAGTGGGGCGCTGATAAGGTTTATCACTGCAATGACGCGTCCTTTAATAAATTCAATGATGAGCCTTATGCAATTGTTCTTTCAAAACATATTGATAAATATAAACCCGCAGTAGTGCTTGCAGGTGCAACGCCTATCGGAAGGTCATTTCTTCCTCGTGTTGCAGCAAGATTAAGAACAGGCTTGACTGCTGACTGTACCTCTCTTGAGATAGATAAAGAGACAAAGAACCTGCTTCAGGTAAGGCCGGCATTCGGCGGCAATATAATGGCAACCATTCTCACACCTAATCACAGACCTCAGATGGCAACAGTAAGGCCGCGCGTCATGAAGAGGGGAGAGCATGTTCCCGGCAGAGCTGGTGAGATAATCAATATCGATCACGGCAATATCTCATCAAGAACAAAGGTTATCAATTCTGTTAAAGAGGAGTCAGGTTTATCGGTCAATATTCATGAGGCTGAGATCATAGTCGCAGGCGGCAGGGGAGTCGGCAAGGAAGGATTCAGGATGCTTGAGGAGCTTGCAGAGGCGCTTGACGGCGTGGTCGGAGCGTCAAGGGCTCCTGTTGATGAAGGATGGATATCTTACAGCCATCAGGTAGGACAGACAGGCAAGACCGTCTGCCCCAAGATCTATATAGCATGCGGCATATCAGGAGCGGTTCAGCACCTTGTGGGCATGCAGTCCTCGGATATTATTATCGCTATCAACAAGAACGCCGATGCTCCGATCTTCAACGTCGCAACCTACGGAATAGTCGGCGACCTCTTTGAAGTTGTGCCGATGCTGACTAAGAAGATTAAAGAAGTAAAGGGGATTTAGCAGTTCATTACGCTTTTATTCTATCCTTCCAATAGGCGGGGTTTCTATGCAAATTCGCAACTGCAACGACGAGAATCTCTGTATCCAATATCTGGTATATGATTCCGTAAGGGAAACGATGCAGTTGACATCGGCGGGTGATGTCTGTAAACGGATGCCATGCATCCGGGAAATTCTTAATCCGATCCAGTGCATGAAGCGCCTCGACTAAAAACTCATCACCTAAACCGTCAGATTCAGCATTATAGTAATCAATAGAGTCGTCAAGTTCGATTTGGGCTATTTCAAGGAATCTTATCTGCATTATCTACGATACTTTGACAGAACTTCTTCAAGCGGAACCGCTTTCATATTGCCGGCACGATATGCAGCTATCCTATCGTCAATTTCCTTACGCCATAGACGGTCTATTTGTTCGTCAGGCTGGTCAAGGCTTGCAAGAATGTCGTTAACAAGCGTTGCCCTATCTTTCAATGGAAGAGTTAATACTTCTTGCAATATATGCTGGGCATTTGTTGCCATTTTAAGCCTCCTCATGGAATGATTCAGGAAGGTGTTGGATATGTTTTATAATGTTTTCCGTTAACGACATTTTTGGTATCCCTCCGTTTATTGCATAAGATACTTTAAGATTATCATAGAAACATCGAACTTGTCAGCACCTAATAGTAGGTGACCTCTTTGAAGTTGTGCCGATGTTGACTAAGAAGATTAAAGAAGTTAAGGGGATTTAAGTTAACTTTTTGTTGTAGTTCTGTTGTTATAACCATAGGCATTGAGCGACTGCATAAGCTCATATGCAATCTGACGAACACTGTGAAGCTCGATGTCAGAAAGAGGGCGTGCTTCAGTCCCATCAGAAATCATCCAACCTACACTATCGCTTCTTGTTAGTTCGGAATATGCTTTATCGAGTAGAGGGTCGACGTGTGCGCCACCGTCCATGTTTGCGAGCGAAAGCACTAGGTTACGGCGACTAAAAACACCTCCACGTTTATCGATAATGACGTTTTCATTCCACCATTCATCAAAGGTGCAAGTTTGCCGGTTATATCGCGACGGTGGACCATCTCCAAGTGGTGCCCAATAACTAGGGCCACCAGAGCCAAAGCGCATCCCAAGTAGCCCATGGTGGGCGAATAGATTGTTCGGGTCATGCTGGTTGGCAGTGTTGATGTACTTTAGACTGTTTTTCATCCCGAGAAGTCCCAGCAGAGATTGTGATTTGTTGGTGTCATGTAGAAGAACACGAATAGTCGTGGCTAGCCTCTTCGCTTCACCCAAAAAACCAGAGTCAAACGAGGCACATGATGCTTCTAAGAAACCAACATTGTCGCGTAAGTGTTTTTGCAACTCGTCAATCGTCTGGGGGGTCTTGGTCATATATGTATCTTCTATTTTCTTCCTAAGAATTAGTACTTATAGAGGCATTTTTCATAATAAGAAAATTATAGTTGTATGAATAGGAAAAAAACAAGCGGAGCCCCCGCATCCTGCACATTTCTACCGCACAACATTCACACTTGCAGGGCCGCGCTGCACTGTCCGATGGTATTCCACTGCAGGTTCGCCAAAGACCATTACATATCCAACAATGTGATCTTCGGGAATTCCCAGCCTTAAAGTCAGGTCAGGGCAAAGGGAAAGGGCCATCATGAACATGCCATCCCATACCGTTCCGACGCCGCGGGCTTGTGCAATCAGCTGGAAGGTTGTCAGTGCGATTAGGGTATCTTGTCCTGGACATGGAGCGTTTTTCGGTGCGCTGGTTACGAGGAGATGCGGTGCGCCTCTGAAGATAATGTCTTTGCCCTTATCCTTCCACTCCTGAACAGCAAAGCCTATATACTGTTTGACTAAGCCTTCAGGCAATTTTCCGTCTTCATATAGTTTCCCAAGCTGTAACATGACTTCTTCCCGCAGAGTCTGCATGACCTCACGTTCTCTGACTACGGTGAAGAGTACGTCCTGGGCATTGACGCCGGTTGGGGCATGGTTGGCAACCTCAATAAGTTCATCGATCAGTTCAGGGGAAAGGTCTTTTTGGCTGTACCGCCGCACTGATCTGCGCCCCTTAATCAGCGTCTCCAGCTTAGTATGGTCAGAGAAATTTCCAGCAAGAGAAGTGCTTGCATCAGGATCTCTGCCAAGGATCGATATTGCGCCCGATGGACAGACAGCAAGACAGTGCTGGCACTTGTAGCACCCCTCTTCATTGGGTATTGCAGGGTAGTCATCTATTTTGATCACTCCAGCGGGGCACTCAACCTCGCATTCACCACACTGGATACAACGATCTTTGTCGACTCGAAATTTAAGCATGAAAAACCTCCCTGTCTAAAAATAATTGTGCCACTTTTTCTGGAATAAGAAAATTATAGTTGTGTGAATAGGCAAAATACAAGCACAAATTAAACAAACCAGACACCATTGGTTAATTGACAATCTAATGAATCCAGTACCATATGAATTACTAACCCGATGCCGATATAACGCGTCTTTGGGAAGAAGCAGAGTGACACATATAGTAATATGGGCAAGAAACCATGTAAAGGGTGGAAACCGATGCTGCAGCGTGCGGGATCATAGATCGGACTTGCTATGAGATGGTCGATGTCAATGAGCATTGTGGATGCCATGACCGGATAAGCGAATTTCCAATCGCGCCGAAAGAAGAAGCCGACTACAATTGCCGGAATGAGAAAATGTAATAAGATATGCATGATCAACCTTCCTGATTATTTTACATTACGAGAATAAAAAGAGGCTGGATTCTGGATCCCGAAGAATGGGACAGGCAGGCCAACAGTAGGCGGGTGGAGGCGCCGGAATGACAGCGGTGTGGGGAGACAGAAAGTGATGCTTTAGCGTCTTGCCTGACCTCCAAAACCTTCGGAGATACCTATGGCGTCAGCATGGCAAACTTCCTCACAGCCGCCGCAGCCGATGCATTTGGCTGCATCATAAGCCCAGCACTTGTCGTCTGACATTACAAAACACTTGACCGGGCAGACAGGTATGCAATCACCGCAACCTGTGCATTTATTCCAATTAACTACAGCTACAAACATTTTAATCACCTCCGAAATTAAAGCCTCCCCGCAGCAAGCTACGGAGAATCTTAATGGTAATGAATTATTATTCTATATTCGCTCGCTTGACCCTGTAGCAAGACAGGGAATACGCTCGCTATCCATTTAATTGCTCTATCGTAGTTATATAATTGCACAAAGAATATTCTGAAACTATGATATGCATCATATGAGTCAAAGAAGGGTTTTGCAGTTATTTCATCGGATTACAGACATCATTAGAATTCACATTATATTCACGGTGATACATTATTATTTGTTTGAACGAGGCTGTTAAACAGTGTAAACTAATCCGTATAGAACAAGCGGAGAATTAAATGGAGGATGTGATGAGAGAGATGAAGAAGATTTTGATGGTTTTGATGGGGGTACTGCTTCTTTGCGGGGTTGCATATGCAAAGGACTATGAGGTCAAGAAAACAACTGCAGATTACAATGTTGAGGTGAGTATTGACAAGAATCCGCCTGTTGTTGGTGACAACAATATAGCTATTAAATTGAAGGATATGCAAGGAAATTATGTAACTGATGTGAAGGTTGTTGTAGAATACTCCATGCCCGCTATGCCCGGGATGCCGGCAATGAACTATAAGACTGATGCGGCATTGGACAAAGATGAGTATAAGGCAGCTATGAACCTTTCAATGGGCGGTTCATGGAATATTTTAGTAAAGATAACAAAAGGCGAAAAGACATCTAAAGTCAAGTTCAGCATAGACGCTCAATAAAGCCCGAACCGAATGAGGCAGAATTCTGCAAATATAAATATCATCCCCCCTTGCACAAAGGGGGGATTTGCTTTTTTCAAATATCTCGCATTTCCCCTCTACTTCTTTATTTTTACAGTCTCTTCTCTATTTGCAGATGAACTGATTCTTTCTGACTTGATAGCGGAGGCGCAAAAGAATAACAATGACATCCTCGTTTCAGGGTCAAAAGAATTATCTGCAGGTTACAGGATACCGCAGGCAGGCAGCCTTCCTGACCCGATGCTGATGTTCGGGTATGAAAACGAAGGTGTGCGGGACTTATACACCTTTAATGACGAGATGGCTGCTGATTCGAAATGGATGTTCTCTTGTTCGCAGATGCTTCCGTATCCCGGCAAACTGGCTTTGAATTCGGACATGGCTTCAAAGGATGCCGAGGGCATAAAGGCCATGACCGACGCGCTCCGGCTGAAGACCACCGCAAGGGTAAAAGAACTCTACTATGAACTCTTCCTCACTTATAAAAACCTTGATCTTTTAAATGATAAGGCATCACTTTTAAAAGGAATTGAGGACGCCGCATTGTCCAGATATTCCACAGGCATGGCTCCTCAGCAAGAGGTGTTAATGGCGCAGACTGAAAAGTACATGCTCCTTGAGAAAGAGGAGATGCTTAAGCAAAAGATACAATCACTCGAGGCGATGCTCAATGCTGTTTTAGGCAGGGATATAAATTCTCCTCTCGGAAGGCCGCAGGAAGTCATGCCGACGTCATTTACTTATACTCTCGTTGATCTCATAAATACAGCTATGAATAACTCTCCTGAGATAAAGGCGCAGGGTAAGATGATCCAGGCATCAGAGGCGAAGATAAAGATGTCTGAAAAAGAATTCTATCCTGACTTCACGGTCACTGGAAATTATTCCGCCAAGAATAAATATTATGAAGACATGTGGGGACTCACTACAACCATCAATATCCCGCTCTTCTACAAGACCAAACAGAGGCAGGCCCTGCTTGAGGCTGAGGCCCGCCGTTCACAGGCAGAACTTGAACTGCAATCCATGCAGTTAATGATATCATCCGCGATAAGAGACAACTATTCGATGCTGAGCAGCTCAGCCAAACTTATGGAGATATATAAAGACGCCCTGATCCCGAAAACTGCTCAGGACTTTGATTCTTCTCTCTCAGGATATATATCCGGCAAGGTCGAGGCAATGACGGTTATAAGCAGATTGAAGTCCCGCATTGATTATGAGGCGTTATACTGGCAGCAGTTCATAGAGAGAGAAAAGGCGATAGCACGGCTTGAGGCTATAACAACGGTAAAGAGTCAGTAGTTATTTGTTTGTAATCATATTGAAGGAGAGGTTTTCATGATGAAGATAAAATACTTAACATTTTTCGTTTTACTCACAGGGCTTCTTCTGTTTATTCCCAAAGTAATTTTTGCCCAGCAGGATCATTCGGCACATGGCGGAGGCCAGGCTCCTCAGGCTGAGACTGTAACTACTGATGAGATTCCCACTGTTGAGATCGATCCTGAACAGCAGGAGATGATAGGGGTTAGGGTAACTGAAGCCACTGTAAAATCTATCCGCAAGACCATCAGAACAGTAGGACGCATCGAGTATGATGAGAGAAGGCTTTCCACGGTTAATATAAAATTTGAGGGTTGGATAGAGAAGCTATACATCAATTCTACCGGACGCCCTGTGAAAAAAGGCGAGCCGCTTGCAGAGATATACAGCCCTGAACTTTACGCGACACAGTTGGAGTATCTGAATTTAGTGAAGTGGGCTACCCACTCTAATCCCACAATTACTAAGGGGGGGCAAGGGGAGGTCAGCGACCTGCTTTCAAGTGATGCCTTGAAGCTGGTTGACGCTGCAAGGCAGAGGCTGAAGCTATGGGATATCTCTGACGACCAGATAGATAAGATACGTGAAACAGGCAAGCCTTTCAGGACTCTTACTCTATACAGCCCGTCGAACGGCCATGTTATAGAGAAGATGGCAGTAGAAGGTATGAGGGTGATGCCGGGTGAAAAGCTTTTTGATATTGCAGACCTTTCAAGGCTTTGGGTCTTGGCGGATATCTTTGAATATGAACTGCCGTTTGTTAAGACAGGACAAAAGGCAAAGATAACTCTGAGCAGCTTCCCTGAAAAGGAATTTGAATCTGTCATCAATTTCATATATCCCTCAATCGCAGGCACGACAAGGACAGCCACTATAAGATTCGAGATACCGAATGATAAAGGAGATCTCAAGCCGCAGATGTTCACTAATGTTGAGATCAAGATAGATGCCGGAATAAAGCTCGTCATTCCGGATGACGCGATCATTGATACAGGGAAAAGGAAGATCGTCTATGTTGATAAAGGCGAGGGTCTCTTTGAGCCGAGAGAGATAATGACAGGAGTAAAAGCAGACGGCTTCACAGAGGTATTGATGGGATTAAAGCCGGGTGAAAAGGTCGCATCCTCAGCGACATTCCTTATAGATTCTGAAGCGCAGTTAAAGGGCGTAACTCCTCTAAAGATGGATCACTGATGGGCATGAATTAATGATCGCAAAAATAATCGAATACAGCGCGAGGAACAAGTTCATCATTTTTCTGATGGTTGCCTTTCTCTGCGTGTGGGGATACTGGGCATTAAAGAATACGCCGCTTGACGCCATACCGGATCTGAGCGATACGCAGGTCATCGTGTATACGGAATGGCCCGGCAGGAGCCCTGACCTTGTAGAAGACCAGATAACCTATCCGATAACATCCACGCTTCTCGCAACGCCAAAGGTGCAGGTGGTGCGTGGCTTCTCATTTCTGGGCAGCTCTTTTATCTATGTAATATTTGAAGAAGGGACTGATATCTATTGGGCAAGAAGCCGCATACTCGAGTACATTCAATCGGTCAAGAACAAACTTCCCCAGGATGTTAATCCCGTCTTAGGGCCTGATGCAACAAGCCTTGGTTGGGGTTTCAGTTACGCATTGGTGGATGAGACTAAGACGCATGACCTGTCTCAGCTCCGATCCATGCAGGATTACAACATCAAGCTCTCGCTCGAAAGCG
This sequence comes from Thermodesulfovibrionia bacterium, assembly GCA_030646035.1. Classification (NCBI taxonomy): domain Bacteria; kingdom Pseudomonadati; phylum Nitrospirota; class Thermodesulfovibrionia; species Thermodesulfovibrionia bacterium. Next base: position 37,017 of record JAUSMY010000053.1, read on the forward strand.
TTCAGGGCGTGTCGCAGGTTGCGAGCATAGGCGGGTTTGTAAAACAGTATCAGGTAAACATCGACCCCAACAGGCTGCTCGCTTATAACGTTCCTCTGATGAATGTAATGGAAGCCATCCGAAGGAGCAACAAAGATGTTGAGGGCAGGGTGCTGGAGTTCTCAGGCATTGAGTACATGGTGAGGGGACGGGGATATATCAAAGATATTTCGGATCTGCAGAACATAGCGGTAGGCACTAACGGTATCGGAACGCCGGTCTTTCTCCGCGATATTGCGACCGTTCAGCTCGGCCCGGAGATACGGAGAGGGCTTGCAGACCTTGACGGAAAGGGCGAGGTTGCAGGCGGTATTGTTGTTGTGCGTTTTGGCGAGAATGTACTGAGCGTAATCGAACGTGTAAAAGATAAGATCGCAAAAGATATCCAGCCGAGCCTTCCCAAAGGCGTGAAGATAGTCACCACCTACGACAGGACGGACCTTATACACCGCTCCATTGACACGCTGAAAGAGGAGATAATAAAACTTTCCATAGCTGTGAGTGTGGTTTGCATCATATTCCTTTTCCACCTGCCGAGCGCGTTAGTGGTCATCTTAACTCTGCCGCTTGCTATCATTATCTCTTTTATCTGTATGCATTACCTCGGCGTGACCTCGAACATTATGAGCCTCGGCGGTATCGCAATCGCGATCGGAGCAATGGTTGACGCCTCGATCATCATGGTTGAGAATGCGCATAAGAAATTGGAAGAGTGGGAAAACACCCCCCATATTCCCCCCTTGCCAAGGGGGGACACAGAGGGGTTAAAGAGCGTACCCCTCCAAACCAGAACCGATGTGATCATCGAAGCTGCAAAAGAGGTCGGGCCGTCGCTCTTCTTTTCTCTGCTTGTTATCACTGTAGGCTTTCTGCCTGTATTCACACTTCAGGAACAGGCTGGCAGGCTCTTTAAGCCACTTGCATATACCAAGACATTTGCAATGCTCTTTTCGTCCTTCCTCGCCATCACACTTACGCCTGTACTTATGACGCTCTTTATAAGAGGGAAGATAAGACCGGAGGAAAAGAATCCCATTGTACATTTTCTTGGCAAGCTGTACAGGCCAAGGGTGGCATTCTCCCTGAGGTTCAGCAAGAGCATTATCGTCTTCTCTCTGATAATCGTTCTTATTACAGGCGGTATATTCATACTGCCGATGTTCGGAATCACGCCTGTTCCTTCTCTTAAACTTGGAAATGAATTCATGCCCCCGCTCTATGAAGGCTCGCTCTTCTATATGCCGGTGACTGTGCCCGGCGCTTCTGTCTCAGAGGTCTCAAAGCTTCTTATATTGCAGGACAAGTTATTGAAAGAGATTCCGGAGGTTGCACAGGTATTTGGAAAGGCAGGGCGCGCTGAGACAGCCACAGACCCGGCTCCTCTTGAGATGTTTGAGACGGTAATTAATCTGAAGCCTGAGTCTGAGTGGCGGCCGGGCATGACTGTTGAAAGGCTTAAGAACGAGATGAATGACGCGCTCAATATACCGGGAGTGGCGAACTCCTTTACTATGCCGATCAAGGCGAGGATAGATATGCTCGCAACAGGCATCAGGACACCTGTAGGCGTAAAAGTTCTCGGGCCAAATATAGAGATCATAGAAAAGATCGGGCTTGATGTTGAGAACGCGGTAAGGAATATTTCAGGTACACGGAGCGCCTATGCAGAGAGATTAACCACAGGTTATTTTCTGGACATTAAACCAAAGCGTGAGGAGATCGCCCGCTATGGTTTGTCAATGGATGATGTGAACAATATCATAGCAAGCGCATTAGGCGGAATGAACCTTACAACTACTGTTGAAGGCAGAGAGCGATATTCGGTCAATGTCAGGTATATGCGCGAACTGAGAAACGATGTTGATAAGATAAGACGGATACTTATACCTGTGATGAACAGCCGGCAGCCGGAAGTCAGCGGCCAACAGTCAGCTATGAGCGGTTCACAAGTTTTACAAATTCCTCTCGGTGAGATTGCTGACATTGAAATTATTAAAGGCCCGACAGCCATCAAGAGCGAGGAAGGCCTGCTCGCCTCGTATGTGTACATCGATTTCTCAGGCCGTGATGTCGGCGGTTATGTTGAGGAGGCAAAACAGAAGGTTTCAGAGGCGGTCAAACTTCCCGAAGGATACAGGCTTGAGTGGAGCGGAGAATATGAATACATCGTAAAGATGCACGAACGGCTCAAAATGGTAATTCCTCTTACTCTGCTCATCATATTGGTGCTGCTCTACATGAATACAAAATCATGGATAAAGACGATGATAGTGATGCTCGCCGTCCCGTTCTCTTTGGTAGGTTCTTTCTGGTTCCTCTATTTTCTTGATTACAATATGAGCATAGCTGTCTGGGTCGGCATTATAGCGCTTGCGGGCTTGGACGCTGAGACCGGCGTGGTCATGCTCCTGTATCTTGACCTGTCATATGAGCAGTGGAAGAAAGAAGGCAAGATGAATAACATTGCAGACCTTAAGGACTCTATCATGCACGGCGCTGTAAAGAGGATAAGGCCGAAGCTCATGACCGTCTTCGTGATCCTCGCCGGCCTGATACCGATCATGTTCAGCCACGGCGCCGGGTCGGATATAATGAAGAGAATCGCCGCCCCGATGATCGGCGGAGTCGTGACATCAGAGATACTTGAACTGACCATCTATCCTGCTATCTATCTGCTGTGGAAGAGAAGGAAGTTTAAGGTGTAAAAGCTGTCAGCTTTATGTGGTATTATATTTAACATTTTTAAGCTGATATTCCTGTATTCCGTATCAAACGGAAAGACATAAAACAATCCATAAAGGAGTAATTTATGAAGATAGCTATTGTATTTCCGGGGCAGGGTTCCCAGTTTGTCGGGATGGGAAAAGACCTTTATGATAATTTTGAAGAGGCGAGGGCGGTCTACAAAGAAGCATCTGATGCGCTTGGATATGATGTAGCCGGCCTCAGTTTCAATGGCCCTGAAGAAGAACTCAATAAGACATTCCGCACACAGCCCGCGCTCCTGACAGCAAGTTATGCGGCATTTGTTATTCTGAAAAATAAAGGCGTTAATCCTGTTTTTATGGCAGGACACAGCCTTGGTGAATATACTACACTCCCTGCTTCAGGAATTATCTCTTTTAAGGAAACAGTAAAGCTCACGGAGAAGAGGGGGCAGTTCATGCAGGAGGCGGTGCCTGAGGGCAAGGGGCTGATGGCAGCTATCCTCGGGCTTGAAAGGGCGCAGGTGGATGAAATTTGCGCTTCAGTTAAAAGCGGATATGTATCTCCTGCAAACTACAACTCTCCGGGGCAGATAGTTATTGCAGGCGAGAAAGCGGCTGTTGAGGAGGCGATGAACATTGCGAAAGAGGCGGGCGCAAAGCGTGCCTTGCCGCTTGCGGTGTCAGTTCCCTCGCACTGTCAGATGATGAGCCCAGCTTCCAAAAGGCTATCAGAATTATTGAATACTCTGGAATTCCAAATGCCTCAGATTCCTATCATTAATAATGCGGATGCAAAGATACTGAATGATCCTGCCGAGATAAAAGATTCGCTTGTAAGACAGCTCAACAGCCCGCTTTTATGGGAAGATACTGTCAAGCTGATGGTTGAGAACGGGGTTGATACAATTATTGAAGTCGGGCCAAAGAACGTGCTTACAGGCCTCATAAAAAGGATTGATAAAGATGTGAAGACGCTGAATGCGGGTGATGCAAAGGGTATTGAAGAGGCTATTGGCATATTGTCTTAAACAGATGCACGTTTTGTGTTCCGTGTTAAGTCATAGTATGCTATAAGTATGTTGATCTTGTTTGGTTATTTTCAAGACTATTTGCGTTCCCTGACAGACCTGGCCTTGGATTTTTGGTATATAGTTCCGATCATTACTGCTGTATTGGCTGCTAAAATTATTCTTGATCAATGGACAGAGCATAAATTGTCCAGGTCATCCATTAATGATTTTGATTCAAAGGAGATTGGCGATTTTATAAGTCATCTTAATGATATTGTTGTCAGGCTAGGATATATAATTGAATGGGTAAATCATAAAGATGATCATGAAGTAAATATGCTTATAGTTAAGAATGGTGTTAAGGTATTGTTTCGGGCTGTAAGGAATCAAGGCAAGATAGGATGGAAGCCGATACAGGAATCATTGAATGCCATGAGGTTTCATGAGTGTCATGAACTTATCATGGTTACTAATAAGTACTTTACATTCAGAGCCAGGGAGTTTGCTGAAGAGAATGGTGTTGTATTATGGGACAGGGATGAACTCATAAAGAATCTTTTTGATACCAAAGAAGAGGCTGCTTTTGAGTTTGAAACTTCTGAAACTTATACGGCCGGGAATGGTTTTATCGGAGCTCAACATGTGTTGTCTATGGATGAATACTTATCAAAGAAATGCGGGGTATGCGGCAATGATGTAAATAAGGAAGATATTCAGTTTTGTAATGACAACTCCATGATGCTTAAAGGCGGAGTTTACTGTAATGAACACAGAAAAGGAGTGAAATAATAAATTTATGCTTGATCATGAAATAATAATGTCTACGGCGGAAAAGATAAGTAATTCACTTGAGGACAACTTCTTTGATTTAGATAAGAGAAAGTTCTTTGATGCGGTCTTTGCCAAATACTTCCCCCCAGTTGACCCGGCAGGCACTATGGAGCCGTATGATGCAGTTGTGAGCCTGGGGCGTCAAGATCCTTCTGAATTTGCCAGGATGGTAAAGGAACTGGAAGATAAGGGCCTGATCTAACTCATCAGTATGGTTTCTGATAGCAAGACAGAGATAGCGCAGGAGCTCAGGGAGGCTTTTAATACTGTTTCACCGTTTATCGAGAAGCATACCTCTATTGTCTGCCCGGACTGCAAAAATATCTGCTGTGCAGACAGGCACGGCCGTTATGACAGCGATGACATCATCTTTCTAAAGGCTATCGGCGCGGATTTTATTCAGGAACATAGCGGTAGAGATGAAAACAGCACCTGCCGTTTTATGACGGTCACAGGATGTTCGCTTGTGAGATGGATGCGGCCGTTCCGGTGTACGTTTTTTTTCTGCAACCCTCTTCTTAAAAGCCTTGAAAATGACAATGCCAAACTCTACAGGGCATTTATGGATTACTTTCAGCATCTTGTTGATGTGAGGCAGAATCTGATAGGTGAGGATATTAAGTGAGCATTTATGTCTGACAGCATAAGAGAGATGAAGTTAATGGCTGACGGGATCACCTGCACCTCATGCGCCGGTGATATGGAGGGGATACTGACTGAGATCCCCGGGATCGTTGATGTATCAGTAAGTTTTGCGGATGATTCTGTTGTAATAAAATATGACCCCGTCGTGATCAACAGGAAAGATGTCTATGCCGCTGTGCGTAAACTCGGGTTCCCTCTTAAGATAGTTTCAGAAACATAGCAGGTCTCATTTTTTCCCACTTTCATAAATACCTGCCTTGAGGTTTGCTTCTGCAAGGACTATGCTTACGGTATTAGCAAGGTTGTAGCTTCTCACTTTGCCGATTATGGGAACATGAACAGTTCTGTCATTCCATCTCTTCAGCCATTCTTCCGGCAGCCCGCCGGTCTCGTTGCCGAATATGATAATATCCTCATCTTTATAGCATGGGCTGTCATATCTCAATGTTCCGTGTTTTGTAATGAGCCATGGACTCTTCTCCCCGAGCCATTGGAGAAATTCTTCAGGGGATTCATGGAAGGAAAGCTTAAGGTCATCCCAGTAGTCGAGTCCTGCACGCTTGGCCTTTCCGCTGCTCATGTCAAAACTGATCGGTTTTATGATGTGGAGGTGTGCGTCCATTCCGACACACTGCCTTGCTATGGCTCCGGTATTTGGAGGTATCTCAGGCCTGTAAAGTACGATATTCAGCATTTTGTTATTAATTTAAAAAACCTGCTGCTTATTATATCTTAATTATCATTGCAGTTCAGGCAATAAAAAAAGCCCCCCTGCATAACAGGAGGGCTTTTAGGCTTGTTTCAATTACAGTGCTGTAACATTGATAGCCTTAGGGCCTTTTGAGCTTTCTTCGATCTCAAAGCTGACTGCATCGCCTTCTGCAAGGGTCTTGAATCCATCACCTTGAATAGTCGAATAGTGAACAAATACGTCACTGCCGTCTTCTCTTGAGATAAAGCCAAAGCCTTTTGATTCGTTGAACCACTTTACTGTTCCATTAATCATCTCTAATACCTCCTACTTTAAACTAAAGAATCAGAACAGACCGTGTTAGCGCAATAAAAAAACCACAAAGCTAAAAGTCTTTGTGGTCTCGTCCTTCCAAAAAACTTCTGATACTTCTGTACTGACAATAACATTCGTATAGTAATAAGTCAATGTCATGTTTAACAGCTGTAGAACCGGCATCTGCAAAAATACAGCGGTATTATTTCAGTTTATGTTAAAATCAGAGCATGACCAAGGCTCAAAAAAATATCTTATTTGTACTCGGCATGCTTGCTGTGTTGGGGCTATTCATAGCCATATCAGGCGACAGGGCCCATCAGATGCCTGCTGATGAGGATCATATTTCAGTCACAGATGTTGAGTTATGCAAGGGTTGCCATATACCTGAAGGCCAGGCAATGGTTTCCGAAAAACACCCTCCTAAATTCGAATGCCTTAAATGCCATAAGATAAAAAGAGGCCCTGCTAAAAAGTAGTATGAATTTGTGATAAGGCAGGCAGTCTATTTAATTGATATTGCAAACTCTGTGTATTTCTGAGGCGGGTTGATCAGTTCCAGTCCAAGTGTGAATGTCTCGCCATGATTAGTGGCCTTATCGCTGAACCATATTACCTTGCAGACCAGGTTAATTGGCTTTGATGACGGCAGCCTGAGAAAAATCTCCACAATGGTCTCTTTGGTAAAGTCTTTGACGTGTTTTACAGTAGCGGTAACAAAGTGAAGCCCGTGTTCTGAAAGGTTAAGAATCATCCCAGGGTAGCTGGTGTCGCAGCACAGGAGTTCGCCTTCAAATCCGTCCATTATTCTTTTGCTCTTTCTTCGTTCTTGCATAAATTCTAAAGCCCCCGCATGCTGAAGCGATATCCTCGATATTTCAATATTACACCATTCATGGTGATTTCATCTACCCCAAGCTCAGGAGTTACATTATCGCCTTCATGAATAATACTGCCGTTAATGTTCACCAGCCTTGATGACGGATTGTTGGAATATATATGGGCTGAGATAGAAATGACCGGAAGGCCCTGCCTTATGTTCAGGGGCAGTTCGCTAAGCTCAAATATCTTATCTGAAGGTTCAGACTGGGACTTGTTCTCAGCTGTGTCTTCCTGCTCTATTAAAGAAAAAGACTCAGACGATGCCTTTTCGATATCAATTTGCTTTTTGTCTTCATTGTTCTTATGCACGGCAGCTGTAGTTGTCTTGATCGATTCTTTATCTTTAACAGCAGTATTTTCTTTTATTATGAGATCCTGTTTTTGAGTGCGCGCTTCATTAGCAGTAGTGACTTCAGGAACTAACTGCTTCAGATTTACGGCTGTCTCTTCTTTTATTAACTCAGTCTGTTTAACTGAAACTTTTTCTTCAGGTGCCCATATCCCAAGCCATATCGATATCAGAAAAGCGTTCAGGACGAGGACCGCAAAAATAAAATATGGCCAGACAGGGCGTTTTTTGGTTTTTTGAAATTCAGGAGTATGAACGGTCAGAAGATTAGGAACTGCATCCCTGTTGCGGTTCTCTTCAAGCTTTTTTAATCCATCAAGAATGAATGACATTAGTTTTTCTTAATGCCTCCTGTAAGTGTCGGCATTTCTTCAGCAGTTGCAGTATTAAGGTGGATGATCGTCTGTGCACCGGCTATCCCGTCAGGCACCAGCCCTTCAGCAAGCTGAAACTTTTTTAATTCGTTAACAAGGGCATTGTCATAAGTGATAACATCTCCCTGAACCGGCTTTCTGTTATTGATCACAGCCAGATGCGTATCAAGCCATTTTACCAAAACGCCTTTATCCCCCGGCTTTATATCACCGCTATATTCAGGCGGGGTCTTCCATAGCAGCGTATAGTCTCCGAGCCACTGTGATTCAATATCCTTGACAGATGCTTCAATGTTGCGGCCTCCAACATTTAATGAGCCGATATCTTTAGTGAGTGTTATGAGGGTTGCATAATACTCTTCTCCTGCTTCATTGTGAAGTGTCAGTATCACTGGCAGGTTCAAGGTGCGGATGCTCTCCATGCTTCCCAGCCCTTTGAGGCATCTGAGCCCCTTCGATTGTGCCTGCTGGCAGGGAGGGATGCTGTTATCATCGCTGTATGTTATTCCCCATATACTGAATACTGATCTGTAAGCTGTCTCCTTACTTTGTTTTATCGGGATAGTGTCCGGCCATTTCAGTTTATCCAACACATTCACATGTGCTTGATCAGTGGCTTTTGTATCAGGTATTACTGATATGGCCGATGATTTTTTGGCGGTCATATAGTAAAAATAAGCCGACGCAGAGACAAGGCTGAATGCTGTAAGTATCAAGGCTGCAACAAGCATTGTTGTAGATATTCCATGTTTGAACTTCGGCGTCTCCAGCACTTCTTTTGCAGCTATGTTGAGTATCCTGCTGCTCACCTTATGTTTCCCCTGGGTGAATGTTCCTAATAGGGCCCTGTCGCACAACAGATTAATAATGCGGGGAATTCCTCTGCTCAGGATATACAGCCTGTCAATTGTTGAAGAAGGGAAAAGCTCATCTTCCAGTCCTGCAACAGAGATGCGGTGAGTAACATATGCGCCCAGGTCTTTTTTTGAAAGAGGGCCCAGGTGGTATCTGGCGATTATCCTTTGCGAAAGCTGCCGCAATTCCGGCTGTCCGAGCTTGTCGCGAAGTTCGGGCTGTCCAAGAAGGATTATCTGGAGCAGTTTTCTCTTGTTTGTCTCGAGATTTGTCAGCAGCCTTAACTGCTCCAGCACTTCAGCGCTCAGATTCTGCGCCTCATCAATGATAAGGACGACCTTTTTGTTTTTTGCATGGGCTTCACACAGGTATTCATTAATGAGGTCAATAAAGACTTTTAAGCTTGTATTGCCTGAAGGGTATTTAATGCCGAATTCATCACATATCGTTGCCAGCAATTCGTTGACAGTCAGTTTCGGGTTGATGACAAGCGCAATGGATGAGTTGTCAGGGACCTGCTCAAGAAGGCAGCGGCAGACCGTTGTCTTGCCGGTTCCGACCTCTCCGGTAAGCAGGACAAAACCGCCGTCGCTGTTAAACCCGTAGACCAAATGCGCGAGGGACTCACGGTGCTGCTCGCTCATGTAAAGGTAGCGTGGGTCAGGCGCGATAGAAAAGGGCTGTTCTTCAAATCCGAAATATTTGTTATACATAAGAGGCTGTTGTAATTGGTCTAAGGGATGTTTTTCCCTAACTCATCAGGTATAGGAACACCTCTTCTGTCAAATGAGCATCTTCTCTTGCGCGTCTTCCTGCGCTCAGGGCCTTTATAGTTTTTGTTTTTCCAGACCCTTCGCCTGTCTCTCCATGTACGCCTGTCAAATTTGCGGAGTTCGCTCTTGTCAGGTTCTTTATCAGGCTCTGCTATTATTTTCTCTTCCATTGCCGTTATCAATACAGGGTATTGCCATCTTTATCAGTGTAGTATACATGCCGTCTGTTTATGACAGTTCTTCTTTTCATATGCCTTCTTTGAGTGCCGGTATATTTATGGTTCTTAAAGACACTTCTTCTGTCCCTGCGGGTTCTTCTTTCAACGACACGCTTGTTTGATAACGGACATTGTCTTCCGGCAAGCCAGCCGAGTTCGTCTTTATCCTTTAATTCGCTCATAATTCAGATCGTTATTATTTTATGAATTAACAGTATATTAAGAACTAAATTTCCTAATATTATCATAAAATTAGTTATTAGAAAAGGGTTTACAGCGGATTTGGTTTTAATATTTTTCACTTGATCTTCAGTTATAATATATAACTTATGGATATTCAACTTGATAGCATAGAAGTACGGATACTGGCTTCTTTGATTGAGAAGAAGATAACCACTCCTGATTACTATCCTTTGACACTGAATTCGTTAACCGCTGCATGCTGTCAGAAGTCCAACCGGAATCCTGTTGTCTCTTTTGATGAGAAGACAGTTGTGAGGGGGATTGAAAGGCTTCAGGATAAAGGGCTTGTTGAGAAGATATATAAGGCAGATAGCAGGGTTCCCAAGTACCAGCACTTATTTACAGAGAGATTTAAATTTAATGAGAGGGATATTGCGATACTTTGTGAACTTATGCTCAGGGGCGGGCAGACCCCGGGTGAGTTACGCAGCCGTGCCGGACGTATGTGCAGTTTCACAGGGTTAGAAGAGGTCGAGGATGTATTAACTGGTCTGATGGATCGTGATGAACCTGTTGTCACCAAACTTCAGAGGCAGTTCGGCAGAAAAGAGCAGAGATATATGCATCTTTTCTCAGGGATTATTGAGCAGGAAGAAGCCGGATGTAAAATGCCGATGGAGCCGGCAGCGGTCATGGTTATGGAGGAAGATGAGCGCATTGCAAGCCTTGAGAGTAAGGTGGAGTCCCTGTCAAAAGATTTTGAGGCGCTAAAAAAAGCCTTTAATGATTTCATTGTTGAATTTAAATGATTTAAAGAGGTTTTAACCGTTTATTCGGCGGCTTCATTGTTTCATATAAAATGAGTATGTTATTATAAAAAATACGGAAATTAATTCCCTAACATTAAATCATAAACAATAAGGAGACCGGAGATGAAAAGATTTGTAAAATTATTTGCCTTATTGCTGCTTGTTATTTCAATAGCGGCAGTCAACACAGCGTGCAACAGTAAAAAGAAGCCTGCTGAGACTAAACAGCAGGAGCAGACCACACCTCAGGCAGGCCCTATCACCACTGATACCAGGCCTATCATATCAGGGAAGGTTGCTGAGACAATGAACAGCGGCGGTTATACATATGTGAAGCTGACAAAGGATGGTAAAGAGATATGGGTAGCTATAACAGAGGCTGATATTAAGAAAGGCGAAGAGATGTCTTTTTATTCCGGAGATGAGATGCGCAACTTCACCAGCAAAACACTTAACCGCACATTTGACAGTGTTATTTTTTCCCCAGGAATTGTTGGCAAGGCGGGTGACCCTAATGCCGCTCCATTTATGAGCAAGGGCGCTGTTGTTACTGAAAAGCAGAAGGTCAAGGTTGAAAAGGCTGCAGGCGCTAATTCTTATACTATTGCTGATCTCTATAGTAAGAGTGCTGACCTTAACGCCAAGTCTGTCAAGGTGAAAGGTGTAGTAGTTAAAGTTTCCCCAAGCATTATGGGAAAGAACTGGGTGCATATTCAGGATGGTACCGGAGATGCAGCAGCAGGGACACATGATCTTGTTTTGACGACAGATTCTATTCCTTTGGATGGCGAAACGATCACTGCCACAGGGACATTAGCTAAAGACAAGGACTTTGGCGGAGGGTATGCTTATAAAGTCATTCTTGAGAATGCTTCGATATCAAAGTAATATAATTTCTTAACTCTTGAAAGCCCCTTGCGTCTGCAAGGGGCTTTTTTTATGCGCAATAATTTGCGAGCCGCCATCCGTTTTTGATGTATAATTGACTGGTTGTTAAAAAAATCTCAGGAATTATTATGAAAAGAAATCTTAAGTTAGGCCGATGGTCAGAGGATGAACTGAATGATCTGATCTACAGTTCATCTAAGATCAAAGAGGCAGGGAGCCGTATAGATCATCTCTCCGGAAGGTTTATTGATTCTTCTTATTCCGCTTCAACTCTTATAGGCAGCCATGAGTTACCGGAAGAATTAGTTGTCAGTCTTGACGGTGTAGACTGCTTCACATTCATTGATTATATAGAGGCGATGAGATTATCAAGGTCATTCAGTGATTTCATTGAAAATCTAAAGAAGGTCAGATACAGGGAAGGGCAGGTCTCTTTCAAAAGCAGGAATCATTTCTTTACCGACTGGATAGGAAATAACAGTCTCTTTGTGAAAGACATTACAAAGGAGATAGGCAGCCGGACTGTTGAGAGAACTATTAAGCACCTGAATAAAAGAGATGACGGCACTTTTATTATTAAAGGTATTGATCCAGTATGGAGAGACATATCATCCCTTCCTTCCGGGAATATTGACGATGTGATCCTTGATAAATTGAAGACAGGTGATTATGTCGGTATTTATTCGAAGGCCTCGGGGCTGGATGTTTCACATGTCGGAATTCTCATAAAGACAGGGAAGGACATTTTTCTTAGGCATGCTTCTTCGATCAAGGGAAAAGTGATTGACGAGGATTTCAAAGAGTATGTTTCTAACAAAGCGGGAATTATTGTGCTGAGGCCGATAGGGTGACAGAAGAATGAAAAATAAGCTCTCGTTATTTAAAGTGATGCTGAGCCGTCGCATGCTTGTTTCATTGATCATGGGCTTTGCCTGCGGGCTGCCGCTGCTTCTTACTATGACGGTTCTGCAGGCATGGATGAAGGAAGCCGGAGTGGATCTGACGGTTATCGGCATTATGTCACTTGTCGGCCTTCCATACACCCTCAAATTTATATGGGCACCTTTCCTTGACCGGTTCACCCTTCCTTTTCTGGGACGCAGAAGGGGATGGCTGCTCATAGCTCAGATAGCATTGATCTTTTCAATCGCCGGGCTTGGGTTTACCGACCCTGCTAAGAGTCCATGGCTGGTTGCTTTTGCAGCTTTTGTCGTCACATTCTTCAGCGCTTCACAGGATATTGTCGTGGATGCCTATCGCAGAGAGGACATGGCTGACGAAGAACTTGGATTAGGCTCTTCACTTTATGTGAACGGCTACCGTGTCGGTATGCTCCTTGCCTCTGGCGGCGGGCTTATTATGGCAGACCATATATCATTTTCATGGGTGTATATGATAATGGCGGCATGCATGCTGCCGGGTGTCATTACTACACTGATCACGCCTGAACCTGCGAATCCTATGGGTACTCCCAAGAACATGCGTGATGCTGTGCTGAACCCGCTTATTGAATATTTCTCCAGAGAAGGGGCGTTGTGGATACTGGCATTTATTCTCTTTTATAAGCTCGGAGATACGATGGCTAGCGCTATGACAACGCCTTTTTATTTAGACATCGGATTTTCAAAGACCGAGATCGGCACGATCGTTAAACTTTTTGGTTTCTGGGCAACGATAATCGGCAGTCTCATAGGCGGGATAACTATGCTGCGCCTTGGTATAAACCGTTCACTCTGGATCTTCGGTTTTTTTCAGGCGATATCCACCGCAGGGTTTGCTCTTCTTGCGCAGATCGGCCACAGCCTTCCCGCACTTGCCGGGGTCATAGTCTTTGAAAACCTGAGCGGCGGCATGGGAACCGCTGCGTATGTCGCGTTTATGGGGAGCATAACAAACAAAAAATTTACTGCCACGCAATATGCGTTATTGAGCAGCCTTATGGGAGTGCCCAGGGTTATAGCCTCAGCGCCAACAGGTTATCTTGCCAAGTATATGGGCTGGGAGTTGTTTTTTATCGCCTGTACGCTGATTGCAATACCAGGCATGCTTCTCCTTTTAAAGTTTGCCCCATGGAGTCCCAATGAAAGCGTTAAAACAGTTTAATAACAATATGTTACTCATATGTCGTAAAGCTTTACATTAAGTTGATATATTAAATATAATTACCATTATAAAGATGAGGAGCTACTTAAACAAGAAGCTTGTTGTTATCTTCAGTATCAGTCTTGTATTAACCTCTTTTATATCTTCCTGTGCTGTTATCAAAGCGCCTTACACAATTACCAAGGGAGTTGTGAAGGGGACATATTATGCCGTAAAAGGCACATATGAACTCACTGCCGGCGCCACAAAGCTTGTCTATTCCATAGGTAAATATACCTTCAACGTAGTCCGCGCACCGCTTGACTGGCCTCTGATAAATGATGAGATAGAAACCATTGACGGGCTTCCCGTAAAGGAAGCCATCAGGCTGGGAAGAGTTAAGAATTCTCCTTATACAGTCAAAGGCAAAAAGTACTTTCCCATGTCTGTTGAAAAGGCAAAGACCTATAACGAGGTCGGCATAGCATCATGGTATGGATATGAGACACGCAATAAGAAGTTCGGTTATATGACTGCAAACGGAGAGAAGTTCGTTCCTGAAGAACTTACCGCAGCTCATAAACTTCTTCCTCTGCCCATCAACGTTAAGGTGACGAACCTTGAGAACAAGAGGTCTATAATTGTGAGGGTCAATGACAGAGGGCCGTTTCCGAGCGACCATAATGCTGACTCAGGGAAAAGGATAATAGACCTCAGCATGGGTGCGGCAAAGATGCTTGGTTTTTATGAAAAGGGAACGGCAAAGGTTAAGGTTGAAGTGGTAGGACTTTGAGGTATTAACTAACTATTTACTGCTTCTGATCCTATCCTGCCACTTCCTCGCGTTATCAAGTATAGCGTCTTCATCACCAGTCATCAGCCTTCTCTTATCAAGCAGGATCTTTCCGTTGACCATGACGGTTTCAATATCGGATGGCTGCATTGCATAAGTGATATGCGAGTAAATATCATAAAGAGGCATCAGATGAGGTTTTGCAAGATCAGCTATGACAAGGTCAGCTTTTTTGCCGGGTTTTAGAGAGCCTGTCTTATCACCAAGCCCGATGATCTCAGCTCCGGTTTTGGTTGCCATAAGAAGCGCGGCCTTGCTGTTAACAACAGTGGGGTCTCCTGAGACAGCTTTATGAACCTTTGCAGCTGTTGCCATCTCACCTAAGATGCTAAGGTCATTGTTGCTTGCAGCGCCGTCAGTTCCGAGCCCGACCTTTATACCTGCTTTGAGAAGTTTCGGTACAGGCGCAAAGCCTGATGCAAGCTTCAGGTTGCTTTCGATGCAGTGTGCGACACCGACCTTTCTTTCTGCGAGTATCTCAATATCTCTGTCAGTCAGCCATACACAATGGGCTGCTGAGACGCGTTCTGAAAGAAAACCTATGGAGTCAAGATGTTCTACCGGTGTCTTTCCATACCGCTCTTTGCACTGGGCTACTTCAAACTCTGTTTCAGAAAGGTGGGTATGCAGTGCTACATCATATTTTTCAGCAAGCACTCTTGCACGTGTGTAATTATCAGGGCTGCAGGTAAATGTAGCGTGCGGCGCAACAGATGTAGTGACAAGTTCATTGCCCTTCCAATTCTTAATGTGCTCTTCAGCTTTTTTAAAGTAATCATCCGGGCCTGTCGCATAATCTTTCCACGGGAAGTCGATAATGCCGGAACCGAGGACAGCCCTCATTCCGATATTGGTCAGTTTTTCGCCTGCTATATTTTCATAGAAGTACATATCATTGAAGGTGGTGACTCCTCCCTTCAGCATCTCAAGGCATGCAAGTTCAACAGCATCGCCGACAAATTCGCTCGAAAGCCACTTCATCTCATTCGGCCATATATGATTCTGGAGCCATTCCTGCAGAGGAAGGTCATCGGCAATGCCCCTGAAATAGACCATTGCCGCGTGGGTATGTGTATTTACCAGGCCTGGGAAGACGACCTTGTCTTTGCCATCGGTGATATTTTTTGAAGTGTATTTTTTTGAGATGTCATAGAAGGTGTCAACGTCAATGATATCAGTTCCGGAAACAGCTACAGCGCCGTCATGGATAACTCTCAGGTCTCCTTCCATCGTCAGGAGATAGTCGGCCCTTATGATATGATCAACGTTTTGCATAACATCCTTTGAAATTACTCTATCAACTTCTCAGCAATCTGCACCGCGTTCAATGCAGCGCCTTTCCTGATGTTGTCTGCAACGATCCACATATTTATACCGTTCTCAACAGACTCGTCTTCCCTGATCCTTCCTATGTAGGTCTCATCTTTTCCTGCGACATATATCGGAAGAGGGTAGATATTCTTCTCAGGAGCGTCATATACGATTATACCATCTGATGCTGAGAGCAGAGCCCTTACCTCATCTGCAGAAAGTTTCTTTTCGGTCTCGATATTTACAGACTCGGAATGGCACTTAAAGACAGGAACCCTCACAGTTGTGGCTGTTATCCTTAGTGAAGAATCGCCGAGTATCTTTCTCGTTTCATTTATCATCTTCATCTCTTCTTTTGTATAACCATTATCCAGGAAACTGTCGATATGAGGAAGACAGTTGAATGCTATCTGATGAGGATAGACCTTTGGTGTTATATCCTTGAAGTTCAGGAATGCGGCGCTCTGCTCAAGAAGCTCATCCATCGCCTTCTTGCCTGTGCCGGATACTGACTGAAAGGTTGTAACCACAACCCTCTTGATCTTTGCGGCATCATGTATGGGTTTCAGAGGAAGCACCATCTGGATCGTCGAGCAGTTGGGGTTTGCTATTATCCCTTTATGCCATTTAAGGTCATGCGGGTTGACTTCAGGAACGACCAGAGGGACCTCAGGGTCCATTCTCCATGCGCTTGAGTTATCTATGACAACACATCCTGCCTTTGCAGCTATCGGCGCAAACTCTATGCTCCTATCGCCGCCTGCTGAGAAGAGGGCTATGTCAATTCCTTTGAAGACATCCGCTTTGAGCACCTCGACAGCTATAGCCTTCCCATGGAAGTCGAGTGTACTGCCCTCTGAACGCTCTGAGGCAAAGAGCCTTAGCTCACCCACAGGGAAGTTTCTTTCTTCGAGAATTGAGACCATCTCATTTCCTACGGCCCCGGTTGCTCCTACAACTGCTACGGTGTATTTCTCTTTTTTCTTAAGCATCGTTTTTCTTTACAACTCCTGTCTAAAATTAAATTTTAATTATAGGTTCTTCACTACCAGGTCACCGACTTCAGTAGTGCTGTATCCCATCTTGCCGGCTGCGAGGCTCTTAATGTCATTTGCAGTGACCTTCATGACTGCCGCTTCTATCGCCTTGCCGCTTGCTGTTTCCCCAAGGCTTTCAAGCATCAGACCGCCCGCGCATATTGCTGCAAGAGGATTGATGATATTCTGCCCTTTGTATTTTGGAGCAGAGCCGCCGATAGGCTCAAACATCGAGACCCCGCCGGGATCAGGATTAATATTTCCGCCTGCTGCTATTCCCATTCCGCCCTGTATCATCGCGCCGAGGTCTGTGATGATATCTCCGAACATATTGTCTGTAACTATCACATCGAACCATTCAGGGTTCTTTACAAACCACATGGTTAATGCATCAACATGAACGTAATCTGTTTTAATGCCAGGATACTCTTTAGCAACTTCATTGAATGTCCTTTCCCAGAGGTCAAATGCAAATGTAAGGACGTTTGTTTTTCCACAGAGAGTCAACTTCTTCCCCTTGGGATTGTTCCTCTTTTTGCAATATTCAAACGCGTAGCGGATACAGCGCTCGACGCCTTTTCTGGTGTTGATCGACTCCTGAACAGATACCTCATCAGGCGTGCCTTTTTTCAGAACTCCGCCTGCGCCGACATAAAGCCCTTCTGTATTTTCTCTCACAACGACAAAGTCTATATCTTCAGGCCCTTTATCCTTGAGAGGGCATTCTATGCCGGGGTAGAGTTTTACAGGCCTCAGGTTTATGTACTGGTCAAGCTCAAAGCGAAGTCTCAGGAGTATGCCTTTTTCAAGGATGCCTGGTTTAACATCAGGATGGCCTATAGCTCCGAGATAAATGGCATCATGTTTTCTCAGGTCGGCAACTGCGCTGTCCGGGAGAACTTCACCTGTCCTTAAGTATCTGTCTCCGCCGAAATCATAATAGTGAAGGTCAAGCTTGAAGCCTGACTTCTCGGACATGGCATTAAGAACCTTTACCCCCTCAGCAATGACCTCAGGGCCTGTCCCGTCTCCGGGAATAACAGCAATGTTATAAGTCTTGGACATTATTTTCTCCTTCTTAATACGGTCTTAATACAGTGGCGGTTTATGGTGATCCCAACGGGATTTGAACCCGTGTTACCGGCGTGAGAGGCCAGCGTCCTGGGCCACTAGACGAACGCGGCAGGCCAACAGTTTATCAAAGCCGCGCTGGCGTCGCAAGACGCCGCCTGCCAAGACGCTTCACGGGAAGGGTCCAGGCGGGTCGGACCCGCCCGTGCCTGCCCTCCGATTACCAACCGAAGCCCTGATAGGGCGTGTCGTCCAGCAGCATCTCCGGCTTGCCGGAGCCCAGGATCGACAGGCGCAGGTCCTGGCTTAACCCGGTCTGCTGGTCGAAGAGGCGCTGCTGCGCGGCCGTCATGCCCCCGCCCTGACCCAGCAGCTGCAACAGCTGCAGCATGTCCGCGAAGCTGAACTCGGGGTGGATCTCGCGGATCTTCATGTCGTCCTTGCGCAGGTCGGCCTTTTGCCGCGCCAGCTCGATGGCGTCGCGCAGGCC
>JAUSMY010000054.1 GCA_030646035.1 Thermodesulfovibrionia bacterium
TTATTGGATCTGTTGGTAATTCAATTTCTTGTTTTACAGTATCCGGCCCTGAATTTGTCCGAGCTGTTGGAATTCCTAAATTAAATCCGCTTTGGACTTTCAGATTTCCACCTGCCAATTTCATTTGTTGAGTTTTAAATGACACCCAATTACTAGAGAAAATAATATTTGCTGGAACAGTTGGATCTACAGTACCTTCAACTAATACAAAAGATATCATATCATTTAAACCAGGCTCTCCATTATCTGTCATCTTAACATATAGATATTTATTACCTCCCATTGAAACTGGAGAAAGTGGATTAGTTATATCAGTTAAGTTAGTTTTTGAAACATACTCAGCTGTCTGACTCGCTTGATTAGTTGCATTCACTCCTAATGATAACATTGCATTCGCTTTAATTTGATATGAATGTACAATACCATCACTTTCTAACCTGCGGAAAATAATATTCATATTCCCATTCAGATTTTTTCCTGTTTTATTAAACTTCACATTAAATCCAAAGTTCACTTTTTTACCTGGTGTTGAAGCCATTGTACCAATTGATTGTGTAGGCACGATATAACCACCTCCAGTTATAAAATCTCCTACAGGTAAATAAACTGTAACAACTGTATTATCGTCTTGATTATTACGAATATAATAACCATTATCTACAATAACACCTACGTTAAGAAATATATAATCAGCATTACTTGGTAAATTTACTGTATGGTTATATGATACGGTTCCCACTTTCGTATCTGTTGGATTTAGTAAAGTAGTTACAGGAATCCAACCAGATATATCTGCACCAGACTCTCTATTTACAAACTTCACTTTAGCATTTCGAATATCCCCAGGGAATGGATCATAAGCAGGATTTCCAGGCACTGAAATGTCAAAGATATTAGCTCTCAATTCAACTGTTGCGAATCTTGTAGATGAACTAGCTGTTGCTTTCATTATATCACCAGTATAATCAACCCACGCATCTTCTTTATTAATGGTTAAAGTATTTGTTGGAGCTAAGTTACTGATGCCAAAATTACTATCCGCACCATTAATAACTGCTGTTACTGTTCTACTTCCAGGAGACATTTGACCCACTACACTTTCTACTAAAGCATAGGTACTTGTGGCAACTAAATCTGAACCAATTACATTAAAGTTAGCTGTACCCATTGTTTGAGTTCCTACTTTAAAGGTAGCAGAGACTGCCGCTTGCGGACCACCACTTACTAACGGAGCTCCACCTACAATTCTCGACGTAAACGTAGCCTGATCACTGTATTGAACAGCAGTTGGACTAACAGATACAGTTGAATTTACTGGAGCTGGAGTTATAGTTAATACTCCATTTGGATTAGTTATATTATAGTTCACTAATCTACTATTAGGATCTGCCAACGTTCCAATTATTGGATATGTTGGACCCGGCACTACTACAGTTGCACTGGCAACACCACCCGTACTGGCGCGAGTAATAGTAATATTATCATTTGCTTGGATTCCTGTTATGCTTCCTGCATAATCTGCATTAGTTAGTACAGTTCCATATACTTTCGAACGACTTGTGTTAACCACTATTAAGTCTGCTTTAGTTACTGTCAAGGCGCCATC
>JAUSMY010000055.1 GCA_030646035.1 Thermodesulfovibrionia bacterium
ACGCTGCAAGGGCTATCTTTGCCTTAAACTCTGCTGAATACCTCGTCCTTTTTGTCTTGCTCATCTTCAGGTTTCCTCCTTCGTTAATCGTATATTTTACACCTTATACGACTGTCCGAATTCCGGGGTCCACCTCTCTCCTTCCCCTAATACTGGATTATCTCTTGTTGATGCCTTTGTTCTTTATGCTATGGTTAGAGAAAAAAAACCTAAGATAATGATAGAGATCGGTGCTGGAGATACTACAAAAATAAGTTTACAAGCTCTTCAGATGAATAAAAAAGAAGGAAATTCTTATAAATTTTATTCTGTAGAGCCTTATCCACGGAGGGAGTTAAGAGAAATCCAGAATGCAGATTTTGAATTGATTGACCGTAAATTACAGGAGGTAGAGATTGATTTGCTTTCTACTGCTGATTTGTTATTCATTGACTCTAGCCATGTAAGCAAAATTGGCAGTGATGTAAACTATGAAATCTTAGAGATAATCCCGAAATTAAAAGTGGGTTCATTAGTTCATTGGCATGATATTGTTATTCCTACAAATTACTGGAAAGAATGGATTGATGATGGGAATATGTTTTGGAATGAATCTTATATGGTTCATTCTTTTATGTTGTTCAATGAATCTTTTAAAATTATCTGGGCAGCAAGATATATGCGGTTAAATTACTTCAATGAAATGCAACAAATATTTTCATATCTCCAGAGCAATCATCGTCTGATGTCTTTTTGGATTGAAAGAATTAAATAGACACAGACCTTTGTGAAAAGGTTCTCTAACAAATCGTTGTAGCCGACACCACCCCGCGCGTTTTTCTCCAAGTTTGGTGTTGGATTGCCTGTGCATTGCCTTTACCACGTTTTGCGTTCAGGGTGATGCGGCTGAACTCAATCGTTACCCCCCACCTCACCCTCTACCAAACTCCTCCTCAGCCTCCCTCAAAAGCGCATCCGGCCGATCCATGTATTTAGATGAAAAGTGAAGAGGCACGAGCCTCTCTGTCTGGGGCTGGGCGATTCAACTCTTCTGATTACCTGCTCATAAAGTTTTTTGCAATCACAATAGAAATGCAATATATTTACTTTATCTGAACAATTCACTAAGTGAAGGGGGCATCATGAAAGACGAGAATAAGAAACTGACCACCAACGCCGGGGCGCCTGTCCCGGATAACCAGAATGTCATAACAGCCGGGCCGCGCGGCCCGATGCTGCTGCAGGATGTCTGGTTCCTTGAAAAGCTGGCCCACTTTGATCGTGAGGTAATTCCTGAGCGGCGGATGCACGCCAAGGGTTCCGGCGCTTATGGCACCTTCACTGTTACACATGACATTACTCACTACACCAAAGCAAAGATCTTCTCCCAAATCGGAAAGAAGACCGACCTCTTCGTCCGCTTCTCCACAGTAGCAGGGGAACGAGGGGCGGCAGATGCGGAGCGCGACATCCGTGGATTTGCCATGAAGTTCTACACTGAGGAAGGCAACTGGGACCTCGTGGGCAACAACACGCCTGTATTCTTCATGCGTGATCCGTTGAAATTCCCAGACCTCAACCATGCAGTGAAACGCGATCCACGCACCAATATGCGCAGTGCAAAGAACAACTGGGATTTCTGGACATCACTGCCTGAGGCGCTGCACCAGATCACTATAATCATGAGCGATCGGGGCATTCCTGCCACCTACCGCCACATGCATGGATTCGGAAGCCATACTTTTAGTTTCATCAACGCCAAGGGCGAGCGTCACTGGGTTAAATTCCACTTCAAGACGCAGCAGGGCATCAAGAACCTGACGGATGCTGAGGCCGAGGCCATGGTCGGGAAGGACCGGGAGAGCCACCAGCGGGACCTCTACGATAGCATTGAAAGGGAGGACTTCCCGAAGTGGAAACTATTTATCCAGATTATGCCGGAAAAAGACGCATCAAAAGTTCCCTACCACCCCTTCGATCTGACCAAGGTGTGGTTTCACAAAGACTACCCCATGATGGAAGTGGGCACATTTGAACTTAACCGGAACCCTGAGAACTATTTCGCCGAGGTGGAGCAGGCGGCCTTCAATCCTGCCAATGTGGTCCCCGGCATCAGCTTCTCGCCGGACAAGATGCTGCAGGGACGTCTCTTCTCCTACGGCGATGCACAGCGTTACCGGCTCGGCGTGAACCATCAACTGATCCCGGTCAACGCCTCACGTTGTCCCTTCCACAGCTTTCACCGCGACGGCGCCATGCGGGTTGACGGAAATCATGGCAGCACTCTCGGTTACGAGCCGAACAGCTACGGCGAGTGGGAACAGCAGCCTGGATTTGCTGAACCGCCTCTCAGCCTGGAAGGAGCTGCCGACCACTGGAATCATAGAGAAGACAAAGACTACTTCACTCAGCCCGGTTTGCTGTTCCACTTGATGAGCGTCGAACAACAGAAGGTGCTCTTTGCCAACACCGCTCGTGCAATCGGCGGCGCGCCAAGAGAAATACAGATTCGTCACATAGGTAATTGCCTGAAGGCGGACAAAGCCTATGGCAAGGGCGTGGCTGATGCGTTGGGCATTCCCTTGAACGATATTACAGCATAGATTGAACAAAACAGATAATGTCTCGGAGTCAGCGGTGGCGCATTAGCACCGTCTGCTGACTCCGAGACATTAATAACTACCCACCCTCTCTAATAATCCCGAGGTCTTAAAATAGGCTGTTAATGAACCTTGTATGAAAAGATGACTTCATATAAAATTATTACTTCACTAGTTATATAATATATAACACAATAGGACACTGGAAATAAGCAGCAGTTTGAAATTTATTATAACGCCTCGTACTGGAGAATCTATATGCCTGAATTAAGAAAAGACCCAATCTCAGGAAGGTGGGTCATCATCTCAATAGAAAGAGGCAAAAGGCCCTCTGACTTTCCTAAACGCATCACAGCGCCGAAAGGAGGCTTCTGCGCCTTCTGTGAAGGCAATGAACATACGACCCCGCCTGAGATATCTGCCATAAGGCCGGGCGGCGGCGAGCCGAATTCTCCGGGCTGGACATTGAGGGTCGTTCAGAATAAATTCCCTGCACTGCGCTCTGAAGGGGAGCTCGACAAGATAGGCGAAGGGATATTTGACAAGATGAACGGCATCGGGACGCATGAGGTCATCATAGAGTGCCCGGACCATAACAGCACTTTGTCCACTATGCCTTTGAAATATATTGAGGATGCACTGCAGACCTTTGACAGTAGGATATCTGAACTTAAAAAAGATACCCGCTTCAAGTATGCCCTCATATTTAAGAACGAGGGCGAGGATGCTGGGGCATCGCTTGACCATACCCACACGCAGCTTATAGCGCTGCCGATCATACCTCATTTGGTGCAGGAAGAGATTGAGAACGCCAAGCATTACCATACCTACAAAGAACGCTGCATCTTCTGCGACATCATACATCAGGAAGCAGCTTATAAAATAAGGGTCATCTCTGAAAATGAAGATTATATGGCGATCGCACCTTTTGCCGCCAGCTCGCCGTTTGAAACGATGATCCTGCCAAAAAAACATGAATCCAAATTCCTGCACAGCGGCAATGCGAACCTGCTGGCCCAGATACTGCAGAAGACGCTTAAGCAGATAGACCATGTTCTCGACTTCCCTTCATACAACATGATGCTCCATACCTCACCTTACAATAACGAGATAAACGATTATTACCACTGGCACATTGAGATAAAGCCCAAGCTCACAAAGATAGCGGGATTTGAGTGGGGCTCAGGATTTTACATAAACCCGACACCACCTGAAGAAGCTGCGAGATTCATGAGGGAAGCAGAGATCAGTTAGCTCTTCTTAACTGTAGCCAGCCCGATTAAATATATTTTTACATATGAAAATACTGATAGCTTCCTCAGAAGCAGTCCCATTTGTTAAGACCGGCGGCCTTGCGGACGTGGCAGGAGTGCTGGCCAATGAATATAAGAAGATGGGGCTGCAGCCTGCCGTCATCCTGCCTCTTTACAGAGAGATAAAAAAGGCGGCAAGTTCCTTCAATATCAAACCCCTTAACAAAGAGATAGCTGTGCGGGTCGGCAATGATATTGAAAAAGGCATATTATGGAAAGGAACGACATCCGAAGGGGCTGACGCGTATTTTATTGAGAATGAAAAATATTACGACAGAGATGAATTATACTGCACTCCTGAAGGTGACTATCCTGACAATGCCGCACGCTTTATCTTTTTCAGCAGGGGCACGCTCGAGGCATTAAAGGCGTTAAACCTGAGACCGGACATCATACACTGCAATGACTGGCAGACAGCCCTGATACCTGTTTATCTGAAAAAGATCTACAGAAACGACTTCCCAAAGACAGCTACGCTTTTAACGATCCATAACCTCGGATATCAAGGAATATTCCCAAAAACCGATATGCCTCTCACCGGCCTTGGATGGGAGATGTTCAACATGAATGCGCTGGAGTTCTATGGAAAGATAAACTTCCTCAAGGCAGGGATAATATTCTCTGATATTATTACCACCGTAAGCAGGACATACGCACAGGAGATACTTACCCCGGAGCACGGCTTCGGGCTGGAAGGCGTCCTGAGGGAACGGAAAGATGACCTTTACGGGATCATCAACGGGATAGACCTGGATTACTGGGGGCCTTTAAAAGACAAGTTCATCCCTGCCAATTACAGCAGCAAAGACCTTTCAGGCAAGGCGATATGTAAAAGATCCCTTCAGGCCGAACTGGGGCTGCCTGTGAACAGTTCACCGCTCATCGGGCTGGTTTCAAGGCTCTCATCACAGAAAGGGCTTGACCTTGTAATAGAGTCCATGGAAGAGATATTAAGATCAGGCGCACAGATTGCAGTATTAGGCAAGGGAGACGAGTTCTTTCAAAATGCGTTACTGGAATGCCGCAAGAAATATCCCGGACACCTGTCTGTGACGATAGGGTTTGAAGAGGCGCTGGGACATAAGATATACGCCGGCTCAGACATCTTTCTGATGCCGTCAATGTACGAGCCGTGCGGACTGGGGCAGCTTATCGCGCTTCGCTACGGCGCTGTGCCTGTTGTCAGAAAGACCGGAGGGCTTGCAGACACAGTCTCTGAATACTCGCCATCAGAAGGGAAAGGGACCGGGTTCCTCCTGAAGAGCCACTCTTCTGAAGAGCTCATGAAAAAACTTCAAAAGGCGATAGAATTATATTATGATAAGAAAGAATGGGATAAGATCGTGAAGAACACAATGGCGCAGGATTTTTCCTGGGGTAAATCAACTGAAAAATATGTATCTCTGTATAAAAAAGCCTTAAAAGCGATAACTTAATACCATGTCAGAGATAAAAGAAAAAAATGACCCGGTCTTTGACCTGTCTGAGATAGACATCTTAAGGAAAGTCAGCCAGATCGTCAGTTCTACTACAGACCTGACTGAAATCCTCGGTGCAATCGCACAGACAGTTGCAACCACATTTAACAATGACTTATGTTCTGTCTGCCTGATCAAACCGGGAGGGCATTTTGTCTGCGTTGAAGCCACAAATGATGCTGAAAATAAACCAAGCACATCATTCTGTCTAACCACAGAAAACAACAGGATCATCGAAAAGATCATGGCGGAACAGCAGCCTCTCATAATACCTGACATAAGCAATGAACCTGATATTAAAGTCCTATTGAGGCCCGGGGGCGATGATTACCTTTCTCTTATCGCGATCCCGATCATGAGGGATTCCAAAGTTGTGGGCATTCTTATGCTTCAGAACAGGTCGGCCTGCTCTTACAGCATGGAAAAGATCAGCATCCTTACTATTATTTCCCATAATCTTAACGTCGCTTTAAGGAATGCCGAGCTCTATGAAAATGTCAAAACCCGATTTGATGAATTAAAGGTAATCCATGAAATAAGCAAGGCGATAACATCCATTCTGGATATAGATGAGCTTCTGCCGTATATATGCAAAGAGGTATCAAATCTTTTCAGCGCAAAAGGCTGTATCATCAGGCTTCTTGAAGGTGAAGCTCTTAATATTAAAGCCTCTTACGGCTTGCCTGAGGAGATAAAGAAGGAGATGTCTTTACGCCTCGGCAACGGAATAGCAGGACATGTTGCCATGACGGGCGAACCGATGATAGTAGACAATGCCCGTCAGATGCCTGAAAACCTGCGCGTGCCGGGTATCGAAGCAACCTCTGTGCTTTGTGTCCCCCTGATAGTCGGCAAAAATATCATTGGAACATTAGGGCTTTATAACAAAAAAACCGAGTGGGGCGCGGCGACTTTCACAGAAGAAGAGTTAAACAGGCTGGTGACATTTGCCTCTGCTTCATCCGTTGCGATCGAGAACGCGAGGCTTTACAGAAAAGAGCTCGAAAGAGAGAACGATATGCTTAGCCTTTACCTTGAAGTCACCCAGACAAAAGACTATCTTAAAAGCCTTATAGACAACTCGCCCGATGCCATTGTCATTTCAGACATTAACGGCATAATCACATCATGGAACAAGGGGGCTGAAAAGATATATTTATACACAGAAGAGGAGGCATTGGGCAAATTCCTTCCAATGGTTCCTGAGTTCCTTGCTGAGGAGGAAAAGAACAACATAAAGAAGATCCTTCAGAAGCAGATATTAAGCGACCTTGAAACCATAAGGCAAAGAAAGAACGGAGAATTCATAGAGGTCAGCCTTACACTCTCACCGGTACTCGACTCATACGGAAACATCACCGGCATAAGCGGGATCTCAAGAGATATATCTGAAAAGAAGAGGATAGAAAAAGAATTAATAAAAAAGAATAACGAGCTGTCAAGATTATTCATAATGAGCTCTGCCGTAAAAAGCACTATCAAGCTGGAGAAACTTGCGAGGATGGTCCTCTCAGCTGTCACAATGAGCGACGGCCTGGGATTTAACAGAGCGATCCTTTTCCTTATTGACAAAGGAAATAACGCCCTAAAAGGGGAGATGGGGGTCGGCCCTGCAAGTTTTGATGAGGCCAGGGAGATATGGCAGTCTATTGGCGGCAAGAACCTGGAAAACATTATCAGCGAGATCGACAGTGATACCCAGCCCAAAGAATCCTCTTTTGACAAACTGAGCCGCAGTTTTATTATAGACCTTGGCAAGGATTCCATCTTTAGCCGCTGCATAAAGGAAAAAACTTTCTATAATGTTACAGAAGCAGAAGCACAGGCCCCAGCAAACCTCATGCAGCAGTTTATGTCCAAGTCATTTGGCGTGGTTCCCCTGCTTTCAGGAGGCGAGGCAATTGGCCTGATATGGGTTGACAATCTCTTTTCAGGGAAGACGATCAAAAATGATGACCTGCAGTCATTAATGATATTTACCAGCCACATCGTCTCATCAATAGAGAATGCAAAGCTCTTTGAAAACGTCTCGCTTGCAAGGGCTGAACTTAAAAATATCTTTGAATCTATAACAGACATGGTCTATTTCACTGACAAAGACTGCGTTATAAGACGAATAAACCAAGCGGTAATAAAGAAACTGGGGAAGAGCGAAGAGGAAATAATAGGCCAAAAATGCTTTGAGATGTTTCACGGAAAAGAGGAACACAGCCTCTTTTGCCCGCATATAAAGACCATGACCTCGCATGAGCCGTCTATCGAGGAGATCGACGACCAGTATCTTGGCGGGACCTTTGTGATATCAAGCTCCCCGATCTTTGACTCATCCGGGACGTATGCCGGGACAGTGCATGTCGCCCGTGATATCACAGAACTTAATGCACTAAGAGATAAAGTCACCTCTTCAGAAAGAATGGCTGCCTTGGGAGAACTGGCTGCAAAGGTCGCGCATGAAATAAGGAACCCGCTTGTCTCGGTAGGCGGTTTCGCAAGAAGGTTGTTAAACAGCACCGAGGGTCAAGCACATGAATTTGCAAATATTATAGTGAATGAAGTCACAAGGCTTGAATATATACTGAAGGAGATACTTGGATTTGTTAAAGGCCCTGTTGCAACAAAAAGCAGCATGGATATCAATTTGGTTTTAAAAGAGACCATAGATTTCATAACACCTGAAGTCAATAGCAAGGGGAATGAAATTATCAATCTTCTTTCAGAGTCGCCTATAATGGTGGTCATAGACAAGAACGGAATGAGGGAAGCGATACTGAACATTATTACCAATGCAAATAACGCTACTGAAAACGGGACTATCGCAATAAGAACATGCAGTGACAATAATGAGGCGCTGATCGAGATTTCAGATTCAGGCTGCGGGATCAGGCCTGAGGAACTCAATAATATCTTTAATCCTTTTTATACAACAAGGCCCGACGGCACCGGGCTCGGCCTTTCGGTAACCAATAAAATAATCCTGGAGCATAGCGGAAGGATAGAGGTTGAAAGCCATTTTCATGAGCCCGGAGATACAGAAGTGAACAAGGGCTCTGCCTTTAAGGTGTATTTTCCATTGGATATAAGCCATACCGATAATTAATGGAGACAATCAGCATTTAAATTAAATAAACATTTTAAAGAGGGGGAGCGGCATGAAGATCTTAATTGTTGATGATGATATAAATATCAGGCGCCTTTATAAATTGGAGTTTGAAGAAGAAGGCTATGAAGTCATAGTGGCAGATACCGGGGCAAACGGCCTGAAGCTGTTTGAAACAGAAAAACCGGACATAGTTACCCTGGATATCCTTATGCCTGACATAGACGGCATAAATCTTTTGAGGAAGATGAAAGAGATAAATCCCAAAACTCCCATTATCATGTCAACAGCCTATGATTACAGGGATGACTTTGCGCTTTGGGCATCTGAAGCATACATTGTAAAATCAGCGGACCTTGATGAGCTGAAGAGCACAATAAAGAAACTGCTTCACAAAGATTAAGGCCTGTAATTGCTTATAATCTGCGATGAGATTTTGATTTTATTGCAAGACCGTTAAGTCATCAGGTTTACAAAACAAACCGTAATCAAGTATATTTTATAGCTGATTAACAGATTTTCTTTCTTTTTAAATCAGAACTGTTTATTAATAAATAGTGTTATGGAGAGGTGGCCGAGTAGGTCGAAGGCAGCCGCCTGCTAAGCGGTTGTGGGGGTAACACCCCACCCAGGGTTCGAATCCCTGCCTCTCCGCCATTATTTTAAAAAAGAATTTACAATAAAGGGGTTTTGTTATGAAAAAAATAATTGTTCTACTCTTTGCAGCAGCATTAATATTCTCAGTTACAGCCTGCCAAAAGAAGGAGGAGGAGGCTGCAAAACCGCAGGCTGGATCTTCAGGGCCGATAATAGCAGACCAGTCATCAACCCCTGTTGAAAAAAATGCAATACCTAAAGAGTTCCAGGTCGTCGTTCCAGGCCCTGTAAAGAGCGGTTGGACAGATGTTGTGCTCATCCTTAAAGACAAGGAAATGGGCAAGGAGAAGGAGTATAAGGTCAGGATAGGAGAGAAGTTTAATGTGCCTGACTCAGACCTTGTGGTCAAGGTAGGCTCCTTTTTACCGGATCTTACAATTGACGGCAATATTATTACTTCCGCTTCAAATGAAGCAAAAAACCCTTCAGTAGGGATAGTTGTTTATGAAAAAGGATCTCAGATATTCCCTAAGTCAGGAAAAGAATGGGGATGGCTCTATGCCAACCTGCCGACCATTCATGCGTTTGAGCATGAGCGTTTTGGATTGCTCCTGAAAGAAGGCATTAAGAACTAGGCCTGAATAGTTTCAAATGCGCCCATAGCTCAATTGGATAGAGTGTCTGACTACGGATCAGAAGGTTGGGGGTTCAACTCCTCCTGGGCGCACCATCTTTCTTTACTTTTCTGCCCAAAAGAGAACCTGAATAAATAAGATAAGTTAAGCTTCCTTGTCACTCTCCCTTCTGTCGCAATGCCTTTTTTCTTCTCCCGAATAAATCTCATGATTGTCATATGTCGCTTTCCTTATCATAAGCAACTTCTTCAGCATGTACGCCATTGCTATCCATGTTAAAGCGAAACTGAGAAAAATCAACCCGACTGCAAACTGGATATAATCAAAAATAGCCTGCTGATTCACAATTGCTTCAGAGTGAATGGCTTTAAACACATTGATCACCATTGAACTGCTGTTAGGCCCCATAAGAGCGTATGTGCCAATCATTAAAAACAACACCGTGGAAATTTTCAATAACCAACGCATGTTCACTGCCTCCTTTTCTTAAAGTTTATTGCCGGGCTCTTATTCAGGTTTTACAGAATCTCCGACAGATATCTCATCTTTTTTTGATATTACCATCGCCTCAGAGGAATTAGTGTCCACTTTAATGGCCTTGCCTGAGGCTATCTTCTTTCCTTTTTTATAAATGCCGAAAACATCCCCGGGTTTTACCTTATCACCGCTGCCGAGAGATATTGAAATATTTATCCCGTCAATATAAGTCACAAGCCCCTCTTCTTCCACATGTTTAGGCGCAGCCGCCTTTGCCGTTACAATAGACTCTATCAGATATATCCTCTTCGCCTGGTCCTCTATCATCCTCTTATTGTTGAATATCTCTTTCTGAAGCTCAACATTGTCTTTATCGTGAAGGCTTCTCAGTTCTGCCATCCCTGTCTGTAACCCGTCGCTGGAACCCTGAATCTCAGACTTAAGGCCCTGGTTCTCATTTTTGATCTCCTGTCTCAATTCCTGCCTGGCCGCATCAAGCTGCTCCCTGAACTCTGCTCTAAGTTCCATCTCAGACTGTTTTAACCTCACCTCATCGATTCCGGGGGTGGCGCAGCCTGATAAGATAACTCCAAAGAAAACCACTGTTATCCAACTCCATCTCATACGGCAGAATCCTCCTTGATTGATAAAAGACACAGCCTGACGATATCATCGGCTGACTGCATCAATATATATCATTATGCTACATTAATAGAGTCTCTTCAAGGAAATTTCTATTTATGCGCGAATCAGATGAATATTACATGGGCATTGCCCTTAAAGAAGCTGAAAAGGCATTTGAGAAAGATGAGGTGCCTGTCGGAGCGGTCCTTGTAATAAATGACAGAATAATCGCCTCTGCTCATAACCTGAGAGAAGCGGAAAACGATCCTACCGCGCATGCTGAACTGCTCGCGATAAAAGAAGGCGCGATAACAAACAACGGATGGCGGCTTAACGAAGCAACGCTTTATGTAACAAAAGAGCCATGTGTAATGTGCGCCGGAGCAATGATCAATGCGCGCCTGGGCAGGCTTGTTTATGGATGCAGGGATACCCGATACGGTGCATCAGAAAGCATCTACCATATAACCACTGACCCGGCGCTCAATCATCGCGTTGATGTAAGGTCAGGGGTGCTTGAAGAAGATTGCGGTGAAATACTGAAAAGATTTTTTCAAAAGTTGAGAATCAGGAATCAAAAGTTGACTGTAAAGGGCTGAAAGTCTTTGTTTTATCGGAGAGGTGCCAGAGCGGTTGAATGGGGCGGTCTCGAAAACCGTTGTGGGGGCAACCTCACCCAGGGTTCAAATCCCTGCCTCTCCGCCATATTTGAGTTAATTGTTGAAAAGTTGAAAATTAAAAGCTAAAAGGTATAAGGTATATAGCGTTAATTAACCTTTTAGCTTTATACCCTAAACCCTGTTTTTTTGGAGAGGTGTCCGAGTGGCCGAAGGAGCACGCTTGGAAAGCGTGTGTACGGCAACGTACCGTGGGTTCGACTCCCACCCTCTCCGCCATAACAGGGCGAAAAAGTTTATGCTAACAGGTATAATACAAGCAATAACAAGACGTTAACTTTTCAGCTTTTCACTATTATCGTTATCGATTTTGTCGGGTCTTTGGGCCCTGTGCAACAGCGTACTGTGAACCCCGCCAGGTCCGGAAGGAAGCAACGGTAAGCAGCTATTATGTGTGCCGCAGGATCACCTGAAGGCCCGGCATTATTAAATATAAGATCACAAACAACTCCTTTTATAATATGAGTTATATAGTCCTCGCAAGAAAATGGCGTCCCCAGAACTTTGAAGATCTCATCGGACAGGAGAATGTCGCGCAGACCTTTAAGAATGCCATCCTGCAAGACAGGATCGTCCATGCGTATCTCTTCTCCGGCCCCAGGGGGATAGGGAAGACATCAACAGCAAGGATACTTTCCAAGGCGCTTAACTGCACAGACCGGATAGAAGGCGAGCCCTGCGGCAAATGCGAAAGCTGCAAAGCCATAACTTCAGGAGCATCGGTTGACGTATTTGAGATAGACGGCGCGTCAAACACAGGGGTGGATGATGTCAGAGACCTGAGAGACGGGATAAAGTATGCCCCCTCAAGCGGAAAATACAAGATCTACATTATCGACGAAGTTCATATGCTGAGCACCCAGGCATTTAATGCGCTCTTAAAGACACTTGAAGAACCACCGCCGCATGTAATATTCATATTCGCAACGACCGAAGCTAAAAAGATACCAGCAACCATTCTCTCAAGGTGCCAGCACCATCTCTTCCGCAAGATACCCAAAGAGAGGATAAAGACGCAGCTGAAAAATATCGTTGAGGCGGAAAAGATAAATATACAGGAGACACCTCTGGATATGATAGCAAGAGCGGCGGATGGCAGCATGAGAGACGCCCTCACGCTGCTTGACCAGGCTGCTTCCTTCAGCAGCGATGTATCAGAAAAAGACCTTCAGATGCTGCTCGGGCTGCCTGAGATGGATGTCATATCAGGCCTTTCCGAAGCCATCCTTGACGGCGACATAAACGGAACACTGTCGATAGTAAAAGACCAGACCGATAGAGGCTATGACCTGCGGTCTCTTACAAAAGAACTGCTTGAGCATTTCAGGAATCTCGCCATTGTTAAGGTGACTGAAAATGCTGAAAACTTTCTCGACTTCAGTGAAGACGAGGTTAAAGATCTCAGGAAACAGTCTGAAAAGGTCGGAATAGAGCCGCTTACGTTGATACTGACAGAACTGCTCAGACTTGACGGAGAAGTGAAAAGCGCGATGAACCCAAGATACACGCTTGAGCTCGGCCTCCTGAGGATGTCATTCGTAAAAGGCATGACATCCGTTGACGCAGTGATCAGGATGCTGAACGAGACACCCGGCTCACAGGATACGGCAACAGGAAGAAATAAGGAAATAAAAACAGAGTCCATTCCTGAAAAAAAAAGTATAAAGACTGAAGATCCCCATCCGGAAAATAAAATACAACCGCATGACAAGGCTGCTGCCTCTTCACATGAAACAACATATCATGATAAAGAAGAACTCTGGAATAAAGTAGTTGAGCACTTTGATGCTGAAGACCACACCCTTGCATGCAAGCTCGCCGAGGCCAGGGCTGTTGACCTCACGGCAAAGGAGCTTGTGATAGGCTTTAACGGCGGTATGTCGCTGCTTGCAGACTCTATTAAAAAGAATTCATCAAGCATAGAAGAGATCTTAAAGAAACTCGCAGGAAAGAAACTGAAGCTCAGCATAGTGCCTCTGGCTGCAAAAAAGAGTGAAAATAAAAACAGTATAACAAAAGAGAATATAATCTCTGAACCGCTTGTTCAGGATGCCATGAAGATATTCAACAGCACGATACTGGAAGTAAAGTCACTTGAGGTAGTAGGTTCTGATGAGATCTAACAATATATAATTTCCCCTCTTTGGCAAAGAGGGGTCAGGGGAGATTTTAATATTAATTATAAAATCCCCCTCAATCCCCCTTTTACAAAGTGGGACAATCGATTTTTCATGGAGGATACAATGTCAAATAAGATGCTTGGGGATATGATGAAGCAGGCCCAGAAGATGCAGCAGGAGATGGCAAAGATACAGGAAGAGGCAAAGAAGAAGACCGTTGAGGCCTCTGCAGGCGGCGGTATGGTTGTCGTGACAGCCAGCGGCGCAATGGAGATAGTCTCTGTCAAGATAGAGAAGGATGTCGTAAACCCTGACGATATAGAGATGCTTCAGGACCTGATAATCGCCGCCTCAAATGAGGCGCTTCGCAGGGCGCAGCAGATGGTTAATGATGATATGGGTAAACTGACCGGCGGAATGAAGCTCCCCGGCCTTGGGAATCTATTCGGTTAATGAGCGGCAATATAGTAGAAAACCTTGTTACAGAACTCATGAGGCTCCCGGGCATAGGGAGAAAGACCGCCCAGCGCCTTTCGTTCTTTATTATGGGGATGCCTTATAATGAAGCCCGCTCAATGGCTGATGCCATCATCATGATAAAAGAGAAGGCACGCTTCTGCAGCCAGTGCTTCAGCGTCACAGAAGATGAGATGTGCCATATATGCAAAGACCCTGCAAGAGACAAGAGCAAGATATGTGTAGTCGAGGAGCCGAGCAACCTCATTGTCATTGAAAACGCCCGAATATATAACGGACTCTATCATGTCCTTCTCGGCGCGCTCTCACCTATTGACGGCATTACGCCTGACAAGCTCAAGATCAGCGAGCTTGCCGAGAGAGTGAAGAGAGGCGGGATATCAGAGGTCATCATCGCTACAAACCCGAATACAAAGGGCGAGACAACCGCGCAGTACATCACCCGGGAATTGAAGCCCCTTGGAGTTAAGCTCTCAAGAATAGCCTACGGCCTCCCCATCGGCGGAGATATTGAATTTGCCGACGAGGTAACGCTTGCAAAATCACTTGAGGGAAGAAAGGAGCTGTAACACAAGATGGAAAATCATAAATTAGTGCTCCCCCAGCACATGAACCAGTACGGTTTTCTTTTTGGAGGCAACCTTCTAAAGTGGACAGATGAATATGCGTGGATAGCCGCAAGCCAGGATTATCCGGGCTGCAATTTTGTCACGATCGGGCTTGATAAGGTTGAATTCAAGCGAAGTGTCAGAAAAGGGACCATACTGAAATTTATCGCTCAAAAAACAAGAACAGGAAATACTTCAGTCCAGTATCGCATGAAAGTATTTCGCGGCAACAGTCTTGATGAAGAGAACGACCTCATATTTTCTACCAATGTAACGTATGTACGCGTTGATGAAGAAGGCAGGAAAATACCTTTACCGAAATGATCATTGGAAATACCAATAAGCTTCCTTATTTCCTTTTCACTTTATACCTGATGGTCTTTGCTGCATTGGCTGTAGCCCCGCATGACCGTTCAATATGGTGGGCTGAGAATATCCCGATCATGCTGATTGTCCTCTTTCTGCTGTTGACCTACCATAAATATCAATTCTCAAATGCAGCGTATATATGCATGGCCTTTCTTATCTTCCTGCATACAGTCGGCGGGCATTACACCTTTGCGCTTGTCCCCTTTGACCATGTTACCAAACTGTTCGGGTTTGAAAGGAACCATTATGACCGCATCACCCACTTTACAGTCGGATTTTATGCTTTCCCTATCGCTGAATTCATATTAAACAAAAGATGGGTAACAAAAAAATTAATACTCTTTTCCTTCCCTATTTTCACTATCTTTGCTGTCGCAAGCATATATGAGATCATAGAATGGTCATTTGCGATTGCTTCAGATCCATCAGCAGGATTGGCTTTTCTGGGGTCTCAGGGCGATGTCTGGGATGCGCAGAAAGATATGCTGGCAGACGGATTAGGCTCCGTATGTGTAATGGCATTCTTCAGTATGCTTAGAA
This sequence comes from Thermodesulfovibrionia bacterium, assembly GCA_030646035.1. Taxonomy (NCBI): domain Bacteria; kingdom Pseudomonadati; phylum Nitrospirota; class Thermodesulfovibrionia; species Thermodesulfovibrionia bacterium. The sequence goes on from JAUSMY010000055.1 coordinate 15,592, forward strand.
GAAGAGAGATCCTTCACTTTGCCAAGCATACAGACAGCGAAACAGCTCCCGCACATCAGGCAGGACGCTAACAGATATAGGTTAAAACAATATCAGCCCCTATCGCCATGAGTGACAATAGAAATATAATAAGGTAGTTAATGTTCTCAGGCGACCGCTTTATGGATGAGAGCAGGTAAACAAGAACTTCCCTCTCCTCTTCAGAAAGGCATGCTCCTGACTTTGCTTTTTCTATCAGGTGAAAATCATCAACAGCCTTTTTTCTCTTTATAGTTATACGGAATCGGTGATAGAAGAAGGCAAAGTTACCCAGTACCGCAAAATACCATACCGGCCTGACCCAGGAAGGATATATATGGTCAATGATGATGAGTATCCTGAAGGCTGTTGAAGCCAGCAGCCCGATAATAAATACAGTGTACATCGCGTAATTGGAAGACATGACAGGTTTTTCTTTATTCATGAAGATGATTATAACATGATGCTTCCGTTGGGTTAAAATAATGATATAATCTTTCCATAGATATACAGATATAAAAATGCGTAAACAAAGATGGCCTAAAAAAACAGGCGGAAACAGATCCGTTGAAGAGATAATCAGGGGGCTGAAGAAGAACATCCCAGCTGACAACGGATACAGGGAGATGTCGCTCAAGATCCACGGACTGATATGCGCCAAGTGCGGAAGAGAGTTTGAGGACAAAGACAGAAACATCCTGACCGTTCACCATAAAGACGGCAACCACAATAACAACCCGCCTAACGGCTCTAACTGGGAAAACCTCTGCGTCCACTGCCACGAGGACGAGCACAGCAGAGGCCTGCTTGGCGGCTATTTAAGCGGTGAAAAATGAGGCGGATAAGACTTAATTCGGATTTAATGCTAAAATTAAGGCTGTCAAGATGAAAAATTCAAATATGCAGCTCATGAAAGGAAATTAACAAATGGAATCATTTAAAGATCTAGGGCTCTCTGAAGAGACATTAAAAGTATTAAAGCAGAAGGGGTTTGAGGAACCAACCCCGATCCAGATAAGCACCATACCGGCGATACTTTTGGGAAAGAAGGATGTTGTCGGCCAGGCTCAGACCGGCACAGGAAAGACAGCTGCTTTTGGCCTTCCGATGTTAGAACTCATGCCGGAAAGGTCGAAAAATGTCCAGGCCCTTGTCCTTACGCCCACAAGAGAGCTTGCCATTCAAGTTGCTGAGGAGATCAATTCATTAAAAGGCAAGAAGAAGCTGAGCATTATCCCTGTCTACGGCGGGCAGTCCATCGACCTCCAGCTTAAAAGCCTGAAGAAAGGCGTTGATATAGTCGTAGGCACGCCCGGCAGGATCATGGACCATCTTAGGCGCCGGACATTAAAGGTGGATGATATATCTTTCCTTGTACTGGATGAGGCTGACGAGATGCTGAACATGGGCTTTCTTGATGATGTAATAGAGATCATGAAGCACACCGGGTCTGATAAACGGACCATGCTATTCTCAGCTACGATGCCTGCTGAGATAATGCAGATCGCCAAGAAACATATGGGCGAATTTGATGTCTTTAAGGTTTCCAAAGGACAGCTTACGGTCAGCAAGACAGACCAGATATATTTTGAAGTAGCAGCTGCAAACAAGTTTGAGGCGCTCTGCAGGATCATTGATATTGAAGAAGACTTTTACGGCCTTGTCTTCTGCAGAACCAAGATAGATGTTGACAATGTCTCCAGCCACATGACCGAGCGCGGCTATGACGCTGACGGCCTTCACGGCGACATGTCGCAGGGACAGAGAGAGAAGATACTGAACAAGTTCAAAAAACGCCAATCCAATATCCTTATCGCCACCGACGTGGCAGCCAGGGGAATAGATGTCCAGGATCTGACGCATGTTATCAATTACGCGCTTCCCCAGGACCCTGAGTCATACGTGCACAGGATCGGCCGTACCGGCAGGGCAGGCAAAGAGGGCATAGCCATAACCTTTATCACGCCGTCAGAGTATAAAAAGCTCCAGTTCATCCAGCAGAAGGCAAAGACCGATATTCGCAAGGCGAAACTGCCGAAGATCAAGGATGTAATTGAGATGAAAAAAGGCAGGATCAAGGCAGACCTTGCAGATATTATAGAAGCATCACCCAACATCGAATACATGAAGATGTCGAAAGAACTTCTGGAAACCAATGAACCGGAAGATATATTAGCAGCGCTTCTGCAGTACTCTTTTCAGGATGAGCTGGATGTATCGAGCTATGCTGAGATAGAGGAATCGGTTGTGGACGGCAAAGGCAAGACACGCCTCTTTGTGACACAGGGCAGCAAGGACGGGATGACACGCGACAAGCTGGTAGATTTCATCAAGGACAAATGCGGATGCGACATAGTAGCCGGAAAGGTAAGGGACATCCAGATACTGGATAAATTCTCATTTGTCACCCTTCCATTTAATGAAGCTGAAAAGGTATTAGCCTACTTCAAGAAGAAGAAAAGAGGCTCCGGGCCATTCGTTACAAAGGCAAAGGATAAGAAGGGCGGGAGATAAACCGGCGCGTCTCGTTATGGAAAAGAAAAATATTGAGGACATGTCGGTCGAAGAGCTGAAAAAGGAACTGGAGCATGCAAGTGAATGCCTTATTGATGAAGAAGAGACTTACGGCTTTTCAATGCACAAAGCATCCGTCCACATCGGCTCGCTTCAGGTTGAGGCGATGAAAGAGGACTTCGAGGACAACTGCAGGAACTATAAAGCAAAGATTGCTAGGATAGAGGAACTGCTGAAGAAAAAGGGTTAGCAGATGATGGAAGCCCAACTTCCATCATCTGTCACATAAACTTAACTAACTGCCCCGCATAAATAAGCGCAAGTCTTATAATGAGTCCGCCTGTGAGTACCATTACCGCGCTCAGGTTCATCTTGAAGATCGTGGCCTCTGATAAAACATCAGCGTGCTCTTCTCTCATCTCTATCAGCTTCATTACAAGCGCAAGCGGCAGGAGCACAGCCATAAGAAATACAGCCAAAAAGTACAGGAAAAATTCATGGGTCAGTGCAAAGAAAGGCATGATGGATGCCTTGCTGGAGGCTGAGGAATTGTACTGTCCGTAGAAGAAGAGCACGATTATCACTATCTCTGCAAAGATGAGCCATATATCGAGTTTTGTATAGAAAAGCTTAACAGCAGCCCTTCTTGCAACTATTATGAGGAATGCTGCGCCTGTGGAAGCGGCAGAGGTGAGAAATAGCACAGGCAGTATCGGTGAATTCCATAGAGGCCTCGCAAGCATGTTGCTGAGAAGCACGCCGGTATAGATGCCGAGAAATATCCCTAACCCGAAGCTTATCATTGCAAGCCTTCTCATGTAGGGGCGCAGCATCTCAGAAAGTTTTATCAGCGCTTCGTACCTGAGGTTATGCCTTGATTCCGGCGGCGCGGTGGAAAGGGCGTAAAGAAAGCTTACGGGTATTATGATCATTATGCCCCACGCGCCCCAGGACATCGGGGAGGTCGGCTGGAGGGTCAGATAGAACCAGAACATGTTTGCCTTGCGCTCAAGGTCAAGGAATATGAAGAGCATGCCGAATGCGAGAATGAACGGGGCGAACATGACACCTTTTTCACAATGAGGCCCTGATGCGCTGCCAGGCCATTTCCTGAGGTTGGCTATAGCTGACATTATAAGGATGCCTGCGCTAAGCCCGCCTAAGAAAAGATATATCGCCACCAGCCAGTTCCATACATCAAGGTGAGGATATGTGATGCTGTTTATCCCTGTGATCGTGACTTCAGTCATTTCTATCGTTACCCCTTTAATATCCTGTTAATGTAATATACCTTCGGTTCGGTTCCGGCGGCAGGTTTCAATACTTCAAAGTGATGCTCACGAAGAAGAACTGAGACCTCGCTTTCCGGATCCTCTATATCTCCGAATATTCTTGACCTTCCTATGCATGTCTGAACGCACGCCGGCTCCTTGCCCTTGGCAACCCTGTGCGAGCAGAATGTGCACTTATCAGCGTAACCGTGGCGTGGGTCTATATATCTCGCGTCATAAGGGCATGAGGCTATGCAGGCCTTGCAGCCGACACATCTGTTCTTCTTTAACAAGACCATCCCGGTCTCTTTATCTTTGTATGACGCGCCTGTAGGGCAGTTGTAAACGCATGGCGGGTTATCGCAGTGGTTGCACAATTCCGAACGAAGCTCCATCCTGAGCTTTGGGAATTGGCCCTCTACTTCCTGAATGACCCTTGTCCTGAAATGCTCCTCAGGCACATCGTTCTCAGCCTTGCACGCGACTATACATGCCATGCAGCCGATGCATCTTCTCTGGTCTATAACCATTACGTATTTAGACATTTTACGCCTTCTCTATCCTCACGAAATTCACACGCATGCCTGTTGAGCCGCTTATCGGGTCAGACACGAACCTGGTCATAAGCCTGCTGTCGTCAGCGCCTCTTCCGCGCGCCCTGCTGAGCAGCCTGCTCTTTGCGCCGAAGCCGTGCACCATATAGACACAGTCATTTCTTATCCTCTGAGTGACCTTTGCTTTAATAATCTCAGACCTTACATTGTCAGAATTGACCAGAATAATATTCTGCCCGTCCATAATCCCCATACTTGAAGCAATCCTGGCATTTAACCAGAGTACATTCTCCTCAAAGAGCTCAAAGAGCTTCTGGTTATTTGCGGTCCTTGAAAAAGAATGTACAGGCGAGCGGCCTGAGAGCAGCCTGAACCATCCCTTTTCCGGCTGCTCAATGCGGTTATATTTCGGTATAGGGTCAAAGCCTTGTGCCGCAAGCTGGCTGCTGTAAAGCTCGATCTTGCCTGAAGGTGTCTTAAATACAGGCTGGTTCTCGTTTGTGATATAAGGATTATCACTTCCAGGGTAAAATTTGGTTCCGACCCTTGTAAGTTCATCGTAGTCAATGCCCATGGCAGAGCACTCTTTTTTAATATGTCCCTCATATGTTTCATAAGGGAAGTATTCGCCAACACCAAGCCTGTTGCCGAGTTCCTTGCATATCCACCACCCGGCTTTTGATTTGTATAGCGGTTCTACAACAGGCTGTCTGATGCCGACTGACAATGACACGCCTCTGTCGATCTTGAGAGAGTCGTGCCTTTCAAGATATGTGCACTCCGGAAGTATCACATCAGCCATCATCGCAGTATCCAGCGGCCTTATATCTATCGCGACCAGGAGGTCAAGTTTCATGATAGCTTCTATGCTCTTTACCGGATTCGGAACAGCCCTCAGGATATTGGTTCCTGCCACTACCCATCCTTTAATAGGATATGGGTCAGCGGTTATTGTTGTTCTCCGCACAGCCTGCATAAGCTGAGGCTGCGCAAAATGATGAGGGCCTTTTGCAATTGACACCTTTGACGGGACAGGATAGCTCATGCCTGCAACACCTGACAGCGGTGCTTTAGAAGCAAGGTATATCCCGCCCTTTCTTCCCCATGTGCCGAGTATCGCACCCAATATCGCGATGCATCTCTCACGCTGAGTATCGTTGCCGTGCCATGCCGTAAACCTTCCTGGATGGATACATACTGAAGGTGCGTATCTGCCAAGTTCTCTTGCAGTCTCAACTATAATGTCAGCCGGCAGATCGGTCTCTTTTGAGGCCCACTCGGGAGTATACTCCTTTACTGACTCTTTGAGCTCGTCAAAACCTGTGGTGTATTTGTTAACATACTCACTGTCATAAAGGCCTTCGCTGATAATTATATTTATCCAGGCAAGCATCAGCGCCATATCAGCGCCCGGCCTTATCGGCAGCCAGTGGTCAGCCTTGCCTGCGGCTGTAGAGAACCTCGGGTCCACAACAATTATCTTTGCCCTGTTGCCAAGTGCTTCTGTGAAATCCTGAACCTGGGAGTTATGCATATTCTCTCCGAGGTGTGTTCCGAAAAATACGATTACCCTGCTGTTTGCCATATCCACGCGTTCGGGAGAACCCACATCAGCGCCGTATGTGAGGTCATAGGCGACCATCCTTGCAGCCCTGCATTGGCCATAAGACGGAAATCCGAAATTCGGACTGCCGAACGCCTTGCCCAAATTCATCAGGTGTGTTGTTATGCCTCCGTGCATCATGAATGCTACAGACTCCGGTCCATACTCATTCTTTATCTTTATCATCTTCTCAGCAGTATAATTCAGGGCTTCGTCCCATGAGGCCTCCCTGTATTTACCGTCACCGCGAGCGCCTGTCCTTATCATGGGATGCTTGAGCCTGTCATCATCATAAAGCTCTCCTATGCCTGCGTTGCCTCTGGCGCAGAGCTTTCCCCTTGACCTTGGGTCATAGGGATTGCCCTCGAGCTTTTTGACTTTGCCGTCCACAACCGCGGCTACAGCGCCGCAGTTCCAGAAACAGACCTCGCAGTAAGTCGGAATATACCTGACATCTTCATTAGACTCAGGGGTGATGGCGAAGAGATGGCTGAACAATTCAGCATCAGAAAAGGATACAGCAGTTCCCGCGGCAGCAATTGATGTGTATTTTAGAAAATCTCTTCTTGATATTGGCATAACTTACACTCTCAAAAACTGTTGTTATGTTATATCAATATCACAGCTTTACCTGTTGGTCAAGAGGAGATTTTTAGAATAAATCGGGGATTGGATTAATATAACTAACGGATCTCTGTCCAGAAGTCATCATTATCAATGGAGATGAGAAGGGTTTCAGCCAGCTCTTCTTCTAACGCAGTGCCGCCGTCTTTAAGCTCCTCAAGAAGGGACTTGGGCACTGCTACAGTACACATCCTGTCTTTCCTTATCAGCAGAAACCTGTAGATAGATTCTACAGGGATAAAGAATACACGGAATACCATGATATTCCTGTCGATCTGCCTGATCTTTTTTTCAACTATATTGTAAGCAGGAATCTTATGTATTGTCTCTTCAGGGCACATGATAACGCTCTTTATTTAAATTATTTTATGTCTGAGGATTACCTTTCTCCAGATAATCAAATATATTTACTTTGAGCCAGTGGGTGTCCCACCAGAAGATAGGCGATGTTTCATGGCCGTGTATAAGTATACCGAAATGGAGGTGGTCTCCGCCTGCAAAACCGGTAGCCCCTGACCTGGCTATGACAGCGCCCTTCTTGACCTCGTCGCCTTCCTTTACCATGATCTCCGAAAGATGAGAGTAAATGCTCATGAGCGCCATTCCGTGATCTATCGCTACGGTGTTGCCGTATATACCCAGATCTCCCGCAAACCTGACGATGCCGGTGTTGGCAGCTTCAACAGGAGAATTCGCGTTTGCGGCAAGGTCATACCCGAGATGGACGCTCTCGCTTATCTTTCTGCCGTTGTATATATAATCTCTCTTATCCCCGTACTTTGCCATGACCTGGCTGTTCTTCATCTGAAGGAAGTTCCCCTCCCAAAGCATCTTCGATTCTGTGACCTTGGCTATCTCACGCAGCTTTGCAACATTTTCAGCCCTCATCTTCTCATTAACCTCTTTGAATGAACCGACCGGATCAGAAGTGCTCGTGATGTTCAGGATCGAGACAACAGCCGTGTTTATAAATGTGTCTGAAATATTTATCGAAGACGCGCTGTACGTCTTCCCGATTATCTTTGTATCAACAGCCCTGACCCTCTGATTGCCGGCCATGTCTTCCGCAACTGCGTGAATAGTGCCTCCTTCAACAATATCAAGGAGCACAGGGAAGAAGATATAGTACTCAAAAGCCCCGTCAGCGCCCGGGTTATCAGCCGCTTTATAGCCTTCAAACCGGTAATCCTTTAATCTAACAAATACAGCATCAGCATCCTTAGACTTGACGGCGATGAAGCCGCCGCCTCCGACAGTGACCATATACGGAGACATCAATACATCAAGAGTAGGCGGGGTGGTATCGATTACAGAGTCTATCTCTTGCTTGGCCTCCCTGAAACCGCCCGATGATGCGACTATGGAGATCTTTGCAGGGCCGTCGCTAAGCTGCAGCTCCTTTGTCTTAACCTGAATTGAATATTTCTTATCACTGATCGGCGTCACATCCCTTAACAGCTCGGCAGTCTTTCCATTCTGGCTGATCGATATCACAATAGACTTCAGGTTCTTTGCATTCAGCACAACCGTCTTATTGGAAGAGATAAATTTAAATGCATCAGTTCCTTCGATCACCGGAGCCGGGATAAAGAATAATTTATACGCGGCATAACCGATAGCAAGAAGGATGAATAAGAGCACAACCGTTATTGATAACTTCTTAAAGATACCACCACTGCTTTTACTTACATAACCGCTCATCCAGCCTCCAGATAACTATATATAATTTGACTTTATTATTAGTGGGATTTCAAAAAAATACCAAATAATGACCATCTAATATAATATCTTGCGAAAACTAAATCAAAGGGCAAATAGTTATAATATGAACAGACAGACTTTAACCCTATATAAGGGAGGCATTCTTCATGGCTAAAACAGACGTATACCTTGCTAAAACAGAAGACCCTTACATCGGAGCATGCGAAGCACTTGACGCACTCGGCTTCAGCGTAACGGGAAAGAGTGTCTATATAAAACCCAATCTTACCGGCGGAAGGCCATGCTATGAGGGCATGACGGTTAATACCGGCCTTGTGAGGGCAGTGATAGAGCGGATCCATGACGCACCAAGAATAACCATTGGCGAGTCATGCAGTGATACAGTAACAGCTTTTAACGAGCTCGGCTACCGCGAGCTTGTTGAGGAGTTCCCGAATGTCCGCCTTGAAGATATCCGCGAGGCGGAGATAGTCTGGAAAAAGATACCAAAGCCTTACCACACAAAAGAGATGCCTTTTAATGCCACCGTATTAAAGCATGACTATGTCGTCAACATCGCAAAGATGAAGACCCACTCGCTGGCAGGCGTGACATTATGCATGAAGAACATCTTCGGCTGCGTCCCGCTACGCAAGCAAAAGCTCATGTACCATCCATTCATAAGAAAGGCGATCATGGATATGAACCAGATAATAAAAAGTGACTTCTGCCTTGTTGACGGAGTATGGGGAAATGAGTTTGACGAAGTGCAGAGCACACCTAAATATACAGGCGTTGTGCTTGCGGGAGAGAATATACTTGCAGTTGATATTACCGCTGCCGCAGTAATGGGCATCGACCTTTATGACAACGAAACATATAAGATGGCGTTGGAGCTTTGGGGCAGGCCTGAGATAAATTTGCTCGGCTCGCCTGTCGAGCATCTTGAGGTGAAGTACAGGCAGGGATGCCTATTCTCAACAAGGCTCAGATACATTAAAGAGACAACCGCAAGCCTGCTGTACAGGGCGGTTTATAAACATTAAGATAATATAGGAGACTAAATGCCTTACACAAGAAATTGGAACATCCCGCTTGAATGCATAACAAAGGAAGAACTCTTAGACCGCATTAACAATAAATCAGACTATATTATTGTTGACACCATCGGCAATTATCATGGGAATAAACATAAGATAAAAACCTCAACCACTATTGATTACCCGACTGTCATAGACAGAAGAAAAGAACTGGCAGGACACAGCGAGATAATAATCTACTGCAAACACAAAGACTGCGTCGCCTCAAAAAAAGTCGCATCTGCGCTCATATCTTTGAATGTGAAGAACGTGAAGGTGTATGAAGGCGGGATAGATGAATGGGTTGAGCATAACCTGCCGATTGAAGAAGTGTGATGCCCTCATCGGAAGAATTTTATGCGTAACATAAAACTTGTTTTGGAATACGATGGCAGCCGTTATAAAGGATGGCAGCGCCAGACGTCTATTAAAAGCACGGTTCAGGGAAGGATTGAGCATGTGCTGCAGCTGATGACTGAAGAGAAGATCGAGCTTCACGGATCAGGTCGTACTGACACAGGAGTGCATGCCCTGGGACAAGTTGCGAATTTTCATACTCAAAGTCAAAAGGAACTTTCAGAAATAGAGGAGTATCTACATAAATACCTTCCTGAAGATATCAATCTCCTTGAGATCGAGGAGATGCCTGAACGTTTCCATTCAAGGCTGAATGCAAAAGGGAAAAACTACCTATACCGGATCTGGAACCATCCTTTTAAAAAGAATATCTTCAACAGGGGCTATTATCTTCAAGTAAAAAAACCTCTAAATGTTGAAGAGATGAAACGGGCTGCGGAGCTGTTTGTCGGGACCAAAGACTTTCGAAGTTTTACCGCCTTGAAGTCAAAGAACAAATCGACCGTAAGGACTATCTCAAAGATCGAGATCCTTAAAAAAGAGAGTGAGATCACTCTCAATTTTTCAGGAGATGGTTTTCTTCATAAGATGATCAGGGTGATCACCGGGACGATCATTCAAGTTGGTTTAGGTGAGCTTTCTGTTTCAGAAGTTAAAGAGATGTTTGAAAAGGAAAAGCGCTCAGAGGCCGGCTTTACTGCTCCTCCTCATGCCTTGTTTCTGGTTAAGGTCATTTATTGAAAGTGGACAGCTACAACCTGCCCAAGTGAAATCCCGCCGTCATTTGATGGAACAAGCTGATGGATCAGAGGAGTAAAACCTTTCTCCTTTAATTTATTAAATGCCCCGGAGAGAAGTATCGCGTTCTGAAATACCCCGCCTGAAAGAGCAACCTTATTAATGCCTGTTTCATTTCTTAATGACTCTGCAAGAGATATTATTATCTCAATAATTGTGTTGTGAAATATCTTTGCTATGGCATCTGTTGAAACTCCTGATTGTTTATCTTTCACAATCTCTCTGATCATTGGCCGGAAGTCTATGATACCCTCATTTATGCTGAAGAGATAACCTCCATCTTCATCTGAGCGTGAAGCCGCCTGCTCAAGCATGACAGCCGCCTGAGCGTGATACGACACATGATGCTTTAAACCGACAATTGAAGCAACGCCGTCAAAGAGCCTTCCCATGCTTGTTGTCAAAGGCGAGTTAACACCTTTTCTTATCATATCTAAATAAAATTTCTTCTCCTGTTCAGACAAAGAGAGAAGATCAAACCCGGAAGAATCTTCGAATGTCTCATAGAGTAAAGACAAAGCTGTTCTGAAAGGTTCTTTAACAGCCTTCTCTCCTCCGGGCAGGCGGTAAGGATGAAGATGATATAACCTTTTGAAGCCTGAATATGAAGCGATCAGAACCTCGCTGCCCCATACCGTCTTGTCAGTTCCGTAGCCTGTTCCGTCAAATGCAAATCCAATCACCTCTTCATCCTTCTGAATATCATTTTCAGCCATGCATGAAAGTATATGCGCGAAATGGTGCTGGACTTTTACAAGCTTATCTTTGTAATGCTTCTCTCCAAATATTGTGCTGAAGTATCGCGGATGCATGTCCGCGACAACCACCTCAGGCTTGATATTGAAGAGCATCAAAAAGTCATTGACCGTCTCCTCGTAGAACTCCATTGCACGCGGTGTTTCAAGATCTCCTATATGCTGTGATAAATAAACCTTGTCATCAATGCCGACAGCGATCGTATTGTTCAGGTAAGAACCAAGCGCAAGCACCGGCTTTTTTAGTTTGAAGGGCAATATGACAGGCAGTGGAGCAAATCCTCTTGAGCGCCTTATCGGCATCTGCCGGTCAGCAATTATCCTTACAATTGAATCATCACATCTCCTGATTATCTTTCTGTCATGAATTAAAAAATAATCAGCAATGCCTGAAAGCCTTTTGAATGCGTCATCTTCATCCTTTGCAATCGGCTCATCTGAAATATTGGCGCTCGTTGCCACAACAGGCCTTTTCAGCTTCTGTAATATTATGTGGTGAAGGGGCGTGTATGGAAGGAATGCGCCTATGGTGTCATTGCCCGGAGAGATCGAATCAGGAAGCCTCGCCCCTTTCTTCTTTCTGAGAATGACAATCGGCCGCTCGACAGAGAACAAGGCACGTTCTTCAAGTATGCTGACATGCGCCTCAGCCTTTATTGATCCAATGCCAGGGAACATGACAGCAACCGGCCTCTCTTCCCTCTGCTTTTTCTCTCTCAGTTTCGTTATTGATTCAGCATTCCATGCGTCACATAAAAGATGATAACCGCCTAATCCCTTTATGGCGATGATGTTGCCTTCGTTTATAAGTGCAACGCATTGCTCAATAGCCTCATCTTTACTGCTTACAGCTTTACCTTTATTGTCAAACAAAGAAACCTCAGGCCCGCAGACAGGGCATGCGTCAGGCTGGGCATGGAACCTTCTGTCTGAATGGTCGCCATACTCACTCTCGCAATCAGAACACATCCTGAAATTCTTCATGGATGTATTCTTTCTGTCATATGGCAGGTCTTTTATGATGGTAAAGCGCGGTCCGCAGTTTGTGCAGTTGGTAAAAGGATAAGCAAACCTTCTGTCGTCTCTATCTGAAACATCCCGCAAGCATTCATCACAGGTCGCTATGTCAGGGAGAACAGAGACTCTGATCTCACCTTCTCTCTCACTCTCTTTAATTACAAACTCATTAAATCCCTTATCATGCAGAAAGGAATGATGCATGCCGTATATTCTGGAGAGCGCCGGTTTCTCCTTCTCAATGCGCAGGAGAAAGTCTGTTAGCAGAGGCTCCTTACCTTCAACTTCGACAACAACTCCGCCTGCGTCATTGCAGACATACCCGTTCAGCCCGATCTCTTTGGCAAGCCTGTAGATGAACGGCCTGAAGCCGACGCCCTGCACAACACCTGTTATATTGATCTTCAGCCTCATAATAACTTGCTCCACGCAATATATTATATAATTACCAATGACAATTCACGAGGAAGGTTTAATCGATAGATGAGGCTCATACTTTACTACGCGCCGTCATTCTGGTTTAAGACATACAAAAAGATCCTTGACGATGTGCCTGACCATGATATGGAAGAAATGGTCGAGAACGTTGTTGTGGTATTTTATCAGGCAGAGGAAGGAGACAGTGAGAAGAAGAGCAGCGTCATATCCAAATTCGTAAAGAACGTCAAATGGGTCGCCGGAAAGTTTGATACTAAAACCATCGTGCTCCATTCCTTCAGCCACCTCTCAATGTCAAAGGCCGCACCGGAATTGACGAATGAGATAATCACGGATGTAAAGGAACGCCTCTCAAGAACAGGCTACACAATTACTGAAACACCTTTCGGATATCTGAATGAATGGAAGATGCACGTGGCAGGCGAGTCTCTGGCAAAGGTATTTAAAGAGTTTTAGTGAGAATCCTTTCCCCTCTAAAAAGAGGGGTGCAGGGGTGTGTTAAGAGATATACATTAACTCGTCCTGTACCAGATATTGCATGAGCCTTCCTGAGAAACCATGCATGGGCCTGCGGGACTTTGCGGAGTGCATGCCTTTTTAAATAGTTTGCATTTTGACGGATAAGCCTTGCCGAGTATGACTTCGCCGCAGATACATCCCGGAATCTTCTCTTCCTTAACATCTTTAAGTTCAAAAACTTTTCTTGCATCTTTTACGAAATACTCGCTCTTCAGCTCAAGCCCTGAATCAGGGATATAGCCTATGCCCCGCCAGTTCACGCTTGAGACCTCAAAATATTTATGCATTATCCTCTGTGCCTGTATGTTGCCTTCCGGCTTTACAACGCTGCTATAGACATTGGTTGTTCGTGCAACGCCGTCTTTGATCTGCCTCAATATATCAGCGATGCCGAGCAGAAGGTTCTCCGCCTCAAAACCCGCTACAACTGTAGGAATGCCGTATTTTTCAGAAAATACATTCCACGCGTTTGAGCCGACAATAGCAGACACATGGCCCGGAGCGATGAAACCGTCTATGCCGATATCAGCATCCTTCACAAGTATCTCCATTATCGCAGGTGTCAGCCTGTGAGAGCTTAGGATATAAAGGTTATCCGGAACGCCCATTTCAAGTATCGCCGCTGTGGGCGCGGTCGTCGTCTCAAATCCTATTGAGAAGAAGACGATCTTTTTGTCAGCATGATTCTTCGCGATAGTGATCGCTTCAAAAGGCGATGTGATCATCCTGTAGTTCTTCCCAATGCTTCTTATCGACCCGATCTTTGACGGCACTCTCAGCATATCGCCGTATGTAACGAGAATTATATCATCTCTTTTTGAAAGGTTTATGGCGTTGATGATATCGCTTTCCGGACAGACGCATACAGGGCATCCGGGGCCGGGAATGAGTTCAAGGTTTTGCGGCATTAAACTCCTCATACCTGAAAACGCTATCGTATGCTCATGCGAGCCGCAGACATTCATTATCTTTACCTTGCGGTCATGCGGGACAAGTGAGTGGATGTGCTTTATGATCTTTTCTGATTTCTTCAACATATCCTCGGAAGCATATCGTCCTCAAGCATATCAAGCACGCGCTCACCGCCTATCTTTGTTCTGAGCCTCACACCTTTGTGATTTGCCATTATCCTGCCGATGAGAGCCGCGTCCTTTCCTAATGTATGCTGCCTTAATTTGTTTAGAACCTCATCTGTTGTCTCTTGTGAAGTTATTATAATTGCCTTGCCTTCGTTGGCGAGATAAAGCGGGTCATATCCGAGCATATCAGAAATGAACTTAACATCATCCCGAACAGGAATATTTTCTTCGTAAATCTCAACGCCAAGATGAGTCTTATCTGCAACCTCAACAAGTACTGTGGCAGCGCCTCCGCGGGTTGGGTCGCGCATCCATTTCAGTCCGTTAATATCAAAAAGAGGCGTGAGCAAACTATTAAGCGGTGCGCAATCGCTCTCTACGGATGCATCTATGTCAAACTCATTCCTTGCTATTGCAACAGCAGTGCCGTGGTCTCCAAGTGTGCCTGTGACAATGACCGCATCGCCGTCTGCGATATTATCAAGCACAAGAGATTTGACTATCTCACCGACAGCAGTGGTGTTAATGTACAACCCATCGCATTTGCCCCTCTCAACAACCTTTGTATCGCCAGTGACTATCTTCACCCCTGCGGCTTCCGATGTCATCTTTATGCTCTTAAGCACATCTTTCAGATGGCTGATGAGAAAGCCTTCTTCAATGATGAAGCTGAGTGAAAGATACTTTGGGATCGCGCCGCTTACAGCGAGGTCATTCACAGCTCCGCATACAGCAAGCTTGCCGATATCGCCGCCGGGGAAGAATAGAGGGCGCACGACATAAGAATCAGTGGTGATGGCTATATGCGGGTTTTCAAAACTTATATAGGCCGCATCCTCAAGAGGCTTAAGTTCGCTCGAATCAAGATATTTGAGAAAGAGCTTCTCTATCAGGTCCCTTGTGAGCCTGCCTCCGCTGCCGTGTCCAATCTCGATCTTCTTCATTTCTTAGCTTTCAACTTGCTCCTGAGAAAATCAAACCACTCACCCATCCCATAGCCTGTTGTCGCGGATATGACAAATATCTTCAGGTCAGGATTGAGTGACAGCGCATCCTTCTTAACCTTCTCAACATCAAAATCAAAATGAGGAAGAAGGTCTGATTTGGTGATGATAAAGACATGCGATGTCTTAAATGCCTTTGGATATTTTATGGGTTTATCAGGGCCTTCAGGCACAGATACAAGTACGACCCTGACATGCTCGCCAAGATTAAAGAATGACGGGCATACAAGGTTGCCCACATTCTCGATAAAGAGCATATCCATCTTCTTGCCGTGAAGCTGATGCTCAAGCTCATGCATGCCTTTATGTATAAGCGCTGAGTCAAGATGGCAGGCGCCTCCGGTTGTAAGCTGAACGGCAGGCACGCCCTTCTTCCTTATCCTCTCGGCATCAAGGTCGGTCTCTATGTCGCCCTCAAGAACGCCGAGGCTGAATTCATCCTTCAGCGCCTCAGCAGTCTTCTCAAGCAGAGTTGTCTTGCCGGAGCCGGGTGAGCTTATAAGGTTTAAGGTGAAGATACCGCTTTTGTCAAAATGCTCCCTGTTATGCGCAGCAGCATCTTCATTCGCCTTTAGCAGGCTCTGATTAATCTCAACCGTCTTTCCTCCCACCTTACCAAGGGGGGAATGAGGGGGGTGTTCGTGACTATGTTCGCATCCGCATGTATCGCACATATCTCTCCTTACACTTCCAACTCAATATTAACTATATCCATCTCTTCACCTGAGAGAAGCTTCAATTTGTAAGACTTGCAAAAAGGGCAGGACGGGAAATGTATACTCTCAAGCTGAAAACTATTTTTGCACTCTTTGCATTCATACTCTAAAGGGACTTCTTCAATAAATATCTCTGCTGTTGAGATGAGTGGGTTCTCCAACTTTATCGCATCGAACGCGAACTTAAGTGAATCTGTGACAATGCCGCTTGCATTCCCTATTCTCAAATTGACGGCGATGATATGCTTTGCGTTGTTCTCTTTGGCTATCCTCGCAAGCTCATCCATCATGCTCAAGGCTATTGAGACCTCATGCACCTGCATCCTCCTCATCCATCAGCCTGAGTATCTCATCAAAGCCCTGCCATATCTCATCAGCCATCTTCTTGTCCACCTTCTCAATGGCAAATCCCACATGGACAATAACATTGTCGCCGATATTCACATCGCCCTCAGGCAGAAGCTGAAGCCCGATATTGCGCTTCACACCCCTTGCCTCAGCTATTCCTGAGGGATAATTTATCTCTATAACCTGCATCGGTACGCCTACACACATAATTATTTATACCTTATTTTTTGATTGGATTAATACCCCATTCACTCAGCTTACCCAAAACCTCTGCATAGAGATCGTAAAACCTTGCCTTTATCTCCTCTGACATCTCAGTGCTTGTATCCATAGACTTCGGCTGTATCCCTATAAGGCACATCTCAGGCGGGCTTATTCCCATGAGCTTTGCCGCAAATAGCATATCAGGCAGGCCTATCTGATGCACTGAAAGTTTCTGGCTCAGAAAAGCGGGTATCCTGTCGCCGATGACGGTATCGATAGTGCCGGGCTCTTTCTTGAAGTTTGCAGCGTCAATTATCAGAAGCCTGTCGCTCCCTTCAATAAAAGGCAGAAGGTCAAGCCCCTTTGTACCGCCGTCTATCAGAGTGACATTGTCAGGGAAAGTATATTCATCGTCAAGTTTATTAACGATATGAACCCCGACCCCGTCATCGCTTATGAGAGTGTTGCCTATGCCTAATATGGTTATCTTCAAAGCCTTCTCCAAAAATCAGCCCCGGAAACCTCAATCACTCAGGACTTCCGGGGCTATAGTGTAATTAACCCGTTACTTGCCGTTCATAACTCTTTACGAGATCATTCTCACTCTTTACCCGTAACAAATTTGTAGCCGTTGAAGATCGAGAGGAGCAGTCCGCTCTTCTCCTTTGAATCAGAAGAGATGACAACATAAACATGAAAGATCGCAAATGCTATGAGTACATACATCACAAGATGATGGTAGAGCCTGATCACCGGCAGGTACATGAAGCCTCTCATCCATCCGCCGAGCACGAACCAGACCGTACCTGTATGATACACTGAATACAATGCAAAGCCTGAGCATATCTCAAAGATGAAGAGCAGAAAGACTATCAGATAGGTGAATCCCGCAAGCACGGTATGCCCCACTGCATAAGACGGCTTTCTGCTGATAAGGAGATAATACTTGAGCTCCGCAACAAAGCTGCCCATCTTCTCCGCTGTGAACGGGAACCATGAGCAGACGCAGGCATACTTGTTGCCCATTAACGACCAGTACATACGGATAATGAAGCTGATCAGAAACACATACGCTGAGACAAAATGTATGAACCTCATCCAGCCCATTATGTACTCTTTTGTTGTGTAGGCATAGAGATAGGGGTTGCCGATGTATATCCCTGTAATTGCAAAGGCAACTATACTGAGAACAAAGAGCCAGTGGGTAAGCCTTACCGGAAACTCCCAGACATATACTCTCTTTCGTTCGCTCATCATATCAGCCTCCCTAAACTACCTTTATCCTAATGACCTCTTTGCCCTCTGCATCCACCACATGAACAGCGCATGCCATACACGGGTCAAATGAATGTATGGTCCTCAGTATCTCCACAGGCTGGTCAATGTTGGCTACAGGCGTCCCAATCAGCGCCTCCTCGAACGGGCCTCTCTGCCCCTTTGCGTCTCTCGGAGAACCGTTCCATGTTCCGGGAACAACGCACTGATAATTCTCTATCTTTTGATCCTTGATCTTTACCCAATGTCCGAGCGCGCCTCTCGGAGCCTCGTGAAGGCCGTAACCCTGTGCCTCTTTCGGCCATTCAGACGGATCCCACTTCTCGCCTGAGTGTATCTTCAGGTCGCCCTTCTTCATGTTGGCGGCAAGCTGATCTATCCAGACAGGTATCTGCTCTGCTGTGACAAGTGTCTCAATTCCCCTTGCCGCTATCCTGCCGAGCGTTGAGAAGAGAACTGTTGGAGGAAGGTTCCCAAGTTTCTTCAGAACACTGTTGACCACAGCCTGGATCCTTTCATGGCCTGACGCATATGCAACGAGCATCCTTGAGAGAGGCCCGACCTCCATCGCCATGTCATCATAACGCGGAGCCTTTAGCCATGTATATTTCTTGTCAGTATCAAGCTCTGCATACGGAGGTTTAGGCCCTGAGTATTTATAATTCGTCTCGCCGTCCCACGGATGTTTGCCTGCGCCGTCTCCGCCTGAATACTCATACCATGAATGCGTCACATATTCCGTGACCTTCTTGTGGTCAACAGGATGGACTTTTGAAAGGTCTTTGTTGAGAATTATCCCGCGTGGCAGCCAGAGATTTGATGAGTTCGTGACTGTGTCATGCGGAAACTCGCCGTATGAGAGGAAGTTGCCTACGCCTGCGCCGTGGCCTGCCCAGTCAAGATAAAAAGGAGCAACAGCGAGTATGTCGGGTATATAGACCTGCTCGACAAATTCCTTTGCCTTCTGCGCAAGGCCGTGCATAAAGGCTATGCTGCCTGCGTTAAGCGCGTTCTGGCTGTTCGGGTCTACAGGTATCGACATGCCGCCGACTATATAGGTCTGAGCATGCGGGTTCTTCGCACCGAGCATGGCCTGCATCTTTATGACATCCCTCTGCCAGTCAAGCGCCTCAAGATAATGTGCAACAGCCATGAGATTGGCCTCTGCCGGAAGTTTGTACGCCGGATGTCCCCAGTAGCCATTGGCAAACGGGCCGAGCTGGCCGTTCTCTACAAATGCCTTGACCTTGTCCTGAACTGCTTTGAAATAGTCTGTGCTTGATTTACCCCAGTCAGAGATCGACTGCGCAAGCGCTGATGTCTTTGCAGGGTCTGCGCTCAGCGCGCTCACTATGTCAACCCAGTCAAGGGCGTGAAGGTGGTAAAAATGTATTACATGGTCCTGTACATACTGTATGCCGGTAATAAGGTTTCTTATAATTCTTGCGTTATCTGGAACTGTGATGCCTAAGGCATCTTCGACCGCTCTCACCGAGGCGGTTGCATGAACCGTAGTTCAGACGCCTCATATACGCTGGGTAAATGCCCAGGCGTCCCTCGGGTCTCTGCCCTTAAGAATGAGTTCGATCCCCCTGAACATCGTGCTTGAGCTCCATGCGTCAACAACCACGCCGTTCTCAACCTTTGCCTCGATCCTCAGGTGCCCTTCTATCCTTGTTACCGGGTCAACTACGATTTTTTTAGCCAATTCAAGCCACCTCCTTTTATATATTATTTATCTTCGTCTTCTTTGTTTTTCGGAGATATAGCCCTTGCGATCCCATGAACTACAATGCCTGCTGCCGTGGCCGCTGCAAGCCCTGCACCGACCTTGTCGGCAGTGCTCTCAACGCCAAAGCCGGGCACATTCGGAAGCCGCTTGTAGAAAGGCGTCATATTATCCCAGAACATCGGCTCGGAACATCCGAGACAGCCGTGTCCTCCCTGCACTGGCCAGCTTGTTCCTTCGTTGTATTTGACAGTCGGGCAGTTATGGAATGTCTCTGGCCCTTTGCATCCCATCTCATAAAGGCACCATCCATTCCTTGCTCCCTCATCTCCCCAATGCTGCACAAACTGTCCGGCATCAAAGTGCGCCCTTCTCTCGCAGTTGTCATGTATCCTCTTGCCATAAGCAAAGAGAGGCCTGCCAAAATTGTCTACATTTGGAAGCGCGCCTAAAGTAAGGTAGTGGACTATCGTGGCTGTTATATTCTCCGCATTCACAGGACAGCCCGGAAGGTTGATCACAGTCGCGTTTGGAACAGCCTCTTTGACGCTCACCGCGCCTGTTGGATTCGGGCTTGCAGCAGGCAATCCGCCGTATGAAGCGCATGTGCCTACCGATATAGTAGCAAGTGCGTTGCCGCAGACCTCTCTGGCGATATCAACGGCTGTCCTGCCGCCTATACAGCAATAAACACCGTCATCCTTAAGAGGTATCGAACCTTCGACAACGACAAAATAATTCCCTTTGTTGTTCTTCACCACATCCATCAGCGACTTCT
Organism: Thermodesulfovibrionia bacterium; assembly: GCA_030646035.1. Classification (NCBI taxonomy): domain Bacteria; kingdom Pseudomonadati; phylum Nitrospirota; class Thermodesulfovibrionia; species Thermodesulfovibrionia bacterium. Next base: position 35,973 of record JAUSMY010000055.1, read on the forward strand.
CAGCCTGAAATCCTGAAGGAGACATGATCGTCTCATGATAATCAACGGACAGGATATCAAGAACGAGCTGTCCGACAGTTGGACTGGTCGCCCTCAGAAGCGCCTCGGTATCTCCTGCGCAGTCCTGGTACGCAAGCCAAACAAGGATAGGCTTCTTCCCGGTTATAGCCTCGGCGATCTTTGGAATGAATGTTGCGGGCAGTGATAAAAGTGCGGCCATTGAGGTACAGAACTTCATAAAGTCACGGCGGGATACTCCTTTGCGGGCTAAAGCGTCCAGAGATTCAGACATCTTCTGCAGGGCCTCGTCTGGAAAAGATTTCATAATTCCTCCCCTTTTTTATGTCTTAAATTATCTTAATTGGCAGGTATGTTTACATAAAATTATCACAACACACTATATATGTCAACGAATATTTTAATAATATAAGCATTATGCTGACATAGGTTATAATTAACCTATGGATTTCACAAACAAACTCCGTCAGGCCCCGTCCTCTCCAGGCATCTATATAATGAAAGGGGCGAAGGAGAAGACGATATATGTCGGAAAGGCAAAGAACCTCAGCAACAGGCTCAGGTCATACTTTCAGAAGTCCGCGGCCCTTGATAACCGAAAGGCAAAGATGGTGGAGGAGATCAGGGACTTTGAATATATCGTTACGGAGAACGAGATAGAGGCGCTTGCGCTTGAGGCTAACTTCATAAAGCAGTTCAAGCCGAAGTTCAACATAATCCTGCGCGACGACAAGAATTACCCGTACCTCAAACTCACTTTGAACGAGACATGGCCGAGGCTCGAGGTTGTGAGAAAGATAGATAAGGACGGTTCGCTCTATTTCGGCCCTTATGTTGTTTCAGGCATTATGTGGGAGATGCTCAAGTTCATAGAGCATGGCTTCCCGATCAGGCCATGCAGGTACAACATGGACAAGCCTTTCAGGCCGTGTGTCCAGCACCAGATGTCGAGGTGCCTCGCGCCCTGCGATAAATCAAAGCGCTCAGACAAAGACCATGATCTCTATATGAAGACGGTGAACGAGGTAAAGTTCTTTCTCATAGGCGAGAAGAAGGAGCTTCTCTCAAGCCTTCATCACAGGATTGCGTCCCTTTCCGGAGAGCAGAGGTATGAAGACGCAGCGCAGGTCAGGGATACATTAAGCAATATAGAAAGGGCATGGGAGTCGCAACGCGTCATCGCTCCTGAACTTGGAGACATGGATGTCATCGGACTGTTCAAGGAAGATAATGAGGCGCTCGTCTTTATGCTCTTTATCAGGCACGGACAGGTCATCGGGCAGAAAGACTTCTTCCTGAAGAATGCCGGTGATACTGAGGAGAGCGAGCTTGTGGAAAGCTTCATAGAGCAGTTCTATTCAAAAGAGATACTCATCCCGCCGAGGATAGTTATCCCGATCAATGCGGACCTTAAGTTGGAGAAAGAGTGGCTCACTAAGAAAAGGGGCAAGGCTGTGAGCCTCTCATACGCAAGAGGAGAGCATGAAAAGAAGGTGCTTAACATGGCAAATGAAAACGCCCTCTTTGCGCTTAGCAAACACAAAGACAAGAAGGTAGACTCAACGCTTCTCTCTGTAAAAGAACTTCTGAAATTAAAGAACATACCTGAAAGGATAGAGGCGGTTGATATATCAAACATCTCAGGTTCTGAGGCGGTGGGAGCGTTTATTGTCTGGGAAGACGGTGAGTTTCTCAAAGACGACTACAGAGTTTACAAGATAAAGACAGTAAAAGGCATTGATGACTTTGCGATGATGGAGGAAGTTATCAAAAGGCATCTTAAGGTTTTTGCAGAAGAGAGCAGAGAGATGCCTCAGCTTATCCTGATTGACGGAGGCAAGGGGCAGCTTAAGTCTGCGATGAACGCGCTGAAAGAGTTCGGCCTCTCTTTTGATATAGCCGCTATTGCAAAGGCAAAGACCGTTAAAGATAAGCAGGAGCCGGACAGGATATTTCTTCCGGGCAGAAGAGATGCTATCCCATTAGACCCTTTTATGCCGTCAACTCATCTGCTTCAGCGGATACGCGATGAGGTTCACCGTTTTGTAATAACCTTTCATAAGAAACTCAGGACAAAGAGGACGCTCAGGTCTCCGCTTGAAGATATAAAGGGCATCGGCAAGACAAGAAGGCTCTTGCTCCTGCGGCATTTCGGCGGCCTTGATGCGATAAGAAAGGCATCGGTTGAGGAGATAGCCGGGCTGAAGGGAATGAACAGCAAGGTGGCTGAGCTGATAAAGAAGTCCATATAAAGGAACACAGAAGATGAATATAAACGAGCTGAGAAGGATAGGCAAAAGATTAATAACTGAGATACCGCCGCTCCTTGATGAACTCCGCAAGCGAGAGGCGCTTGGCAAAGGCGCAGGCGGTGACAAGACCTTTCCTATAGATAAAAAGGCAGAGGATATAATCATCGAAGAGGTTGAGAGATCAAAGAAGCCGATAACAATTATATCTGAAGAGTGCGGGGTCAAAGAGATGAACGGCGGCGGGCCAAGGCTGCTCATCGACCCGATAGACGGAAGCAGGAACGCCATTAGCGGGGTTGCGCTATTCTCAACATCAATAGCACTTGTTCAAGGCGACACTGTCGGAGAAACAGCCATCGGCTACATCATAAACCTGACGAGCGGTGATGAGTACTGGGCGATAAAGGGTGAAGGAAGTTTTCTGAACAATAAGCGTATTACGGTTCAGCAGGATGATGAACCGAAGGCAATCGCATATGAGGCGCAGACTCCGAAGGTTGATATAGCAAAGATACTCCCGCTGCTTTCGCTCTATAACAGGACAAGATGCTTCGGCTCCACAGCGCTGGACATGGCATTCCTCGCGCAAGGCGCCTTGAGCACATTCATAATCCCGTACCCCACAAGGAGCTTTGATATGGCTGCCGGGTATCTTCTTGTGAAAGAGGCTGGCGGCGTCATAACAGGCCTCGATGGAAATGATATAGATAAGACAGTTATCGGTGTGACAAGAACAACCGCGCTGCTTGTCTCCGCAAATATGAAACTGCATAATAAGGCATTAGAAGCATTAAGAAATAAAGAATGAGCAAGATCGCAAAGAAAACATTCTACAAAGACGGCATCCGCTTTGAATGCCAGGGCTCGGGAAGATGCTGCACATCAAGGGGCGTCTACGGGTTTATATATCTTAACCTTGCAGAGAGAAGGCGGCTTGCAGAACATCTCGGAACCTCCACTCTTCAGCTCACAAGAAAATATTGTGATAAATTGCATGGCTATTTTCATCTTAAAGAGCCTGACAAAGACTGCCGTTTTCTGATAGATAAAAAGTGTACGGTCTATGAGGCGCGTCCGCTTCAGTGCCGGACATGGCCCTTCTGGCCTGAGAATATGAATGCCAAAGCATGGGAGAGCGAGGTCGCGCCGTTCTGCGCAGGAGTTGGCAAAGGAAGGCTTTATACCGCTGAAGAGATCAAAGAGATACTCGATAAACATAAGGAATAATATGCCGATGAATACGAAAGGTTCACATGAATACATCAACGATTTTTTATATCTTGTAATACGGCCTGATAAGAGCAGGGGCGAAAACACATTGCTCTATTGTTCGGGCATTAATTATGACAGTTTCTATCCGATCACAAAAGGCCGCCACCGCGCCTGCGCAAACCCTGCAATGAGGGGGCTCCAGCTTACAAACTATGAGATAATGTCGCTGGCACTCTCAAGAGGTGCGACTCCAAAAGAGATAAAAGAAAACCTCTGCGCAGGCACCGCTCCGACAAAAGAGTTCTGGCATACCGAACGCCTGCTCATAGAGAACGCGCCTGAGTCACTGCCGCATGAGATGATTGAGTACGGGGTCATTACGCTCATGAAGAAATTTATAAATGCCATGCTGCTTGAGGATACCCCGCCTGATAAACTGCTTACACCGGAAGAGCTTCAGAAATTTCTTTATTCCATGTGCGATAAATACGGCAGTCAGGGAAGATAAAAAATAAGACGCCATATATAAGGAGGAGATCATGAAATTACCAGAGTATATAACTGCTAAAGAGGTGAAGAGAGTCTGCAAAAAACTTGGTTTGAGAGACTGGTCAGAACTAAAAGAAGGAACCATATCCAAAAAAGAAGCATCAGCGATTCTTAAAGCAGTGAACACCCAGAAAATGGATATCCCGCTTGAAGATTTCATGCAGGGATTGGAAGTAGAACTTGAACACGGCACAAGATATGAAGACGCGAATGTCACTAACAACCATCCTGTCATAACCGGGAAGATAGTTTTAGCCCATCTCAAAGAGACCATGGATTACTACAAGAGGATCGATGTGGCTGAGATAGAAGGCGACCTGCTGAAGGCGGTCTTAGCTAAAGATATAAAGAAGATCGAAGCCAAATACAAAAAACTCATCAAGGCGCAGAAAGAGCTTAATCAGGCAGTTGCTAAACAGATGAAGTGAAAATATAAGAAATCAGGAGTTCATTTAGCCCTTATGGTTTGCAGCACGATATATTGACAATTAACAACATGAGGTATGATAATATGCCAGTCAAAGTTGATTTAGTTGTTAAATTTTATTTAATACATCTACAAGCAAGGACTCTATAGACTTTATGGGTATTGATTCAGGTAAGATTTTTTTAGAAGATGTATACAAAACTCATCATGAGAAAGGGAAAAGATATGGATATTTATATTGCCATGGTGAGAGAGGCATATACTTAAAAGACTGGATTGGCGAGGGAAAGGTTGTTTTGGATTTAGGATGCAGAGACGGCGAGTTAACAAAATATTTCACAAAAGGCAATACTGTAACAGGCGTGGACATTGACAGGAAGGCACTGGATATTGCGAAGAGCAAGATCGGGATTGAAACTTTATGGCTGGACTTAAACGCCGAATTTCCCTTTGAGAAAGAATCATTTGATGTTGTAGTAGCTTGTGAAATAGTCGAGCATATTTATTACACAAAACCATTTATTGAGAAAATATTAGCTGTTTTAAAAAATGGCGGGATGTTTATAGGTTCTGTTCCAAACAGCAAAAGGATGAGGAATAGGTATAAGTTCCTTATCGGGAAAGACTTTGACAGCGACCCAACGCATGTTCACATGTTTTACCCTGAGAAATTAAGGAAATTATTAACACCCTATTTTAGAGATATTTTAATAATTCCTTTGGGAGGGAAAATCCTGCCGTTTCTCAAAGTATCAAAGAATACCCCGTGTTCTCTGAATATGCTCTTTGGCAGAGATTTACTATTCAAAGCCATCAAGTAATTCCCTCCTCATTATAAGTGATAGCTTATTATTGCCACCTGAATTGAAATATAAATTCAAAATTTAAAGCATGCTAAGACTGACTGAACTCAAACTTCCGTTCGATCATCCTAAAGGAGAGATAAGAGATGCTGTTATCAAGAGGCTCCGTATCCCTGCTGTTGATCTTACAAACTACGCTATATTCAGACGCGGGGTTGATGCTCGCAAATCACCGGCTATCTTTTTTGTATATACGCTTGATATTGAAGCGCGCAATGAGGCTGAGATACTTGAGCGGTTCAAAAAAGATTTACATATCAAAACCGCACCTGACATCAGCTATCATTTTGTCGCGCAAGCTCCTGAAACACTCACATCACGGCCGGTCATTATCGGCATGGGGCCTGCCGGGCTATTCGCAGGGCTGATACTCGCGCAGTCAGGATTTCGCCCGCTGATACTGGAGCGCGGCAAGGCTGTGCGCGAGCGAACCAAAGACACATTCGGCCTCTGGCGCAAGGGCATACTTCATCCTGAATCAAATGTGCAGTTCGGCGAAGGCGGCGCAGGCACATTTTCAGACGGCAAGCTGCATACCCAGATCAGAGACCCGAAGCATTACGGCAGAAAAGTGTTAGAGGAATTTGTTAAGGCAGGCGCGCCGGCTGAGATACTTTATGTCAGCAAGCCGCACATCGGCACATTCCGGCTGGTCGGCATAGTGGAGAAGATGCGCGCTGAGATACAATCCTTGGGCGGAGAGATACGGTTTGAAAGCCATGTGGATGACATTAAGATAAATAACGGAAAGGTGCAAGGCGTGACGCTGGCAAGCGGTGAAGATATCGCAACTGATCATCTCATCCTCGCGATCGGCCACAGCGCGCGTGATACCTTTGAGATGATACATAGGCATGGCATTTATATCGAGCCTAAACCTTTTTCTATCGGCCTCCGCATCGAGCATCCGCAGTCGCTCATCGACCGCAGCCGTCATGGCAAGAGCGCGGACAACCCGCTTCTCGGCGCGGCTGATTATAAACTGGTATATCACGCTGCTAACGGCCGCTCGGTCTACACATTCTGCATGTGTCCCGGCGGTAAGGTGGTTGCAGCAGCATCTGAACCCGGGCGTGTTGTGACGAACGGCATGAGCCAGTATTCGCGCAGTGACAGCAACGCCAACAGCGCTATCGTGGTTGGCATCTCACCGGAAGACTATCCAAATGGCCCGCTCGCAGGCATGGAGTTTCAGCGTTACTGGGAGTCGCGCGCTTATGAACTTGGCGGAAAAAATTATCATGCGCCAGCGCAGCTCGTAAGTGATTTTCTAGCAGGCAGGCCTTCGACTAAATTAGGCATGGTGCAGCCCTCTTATGCGCCCGGTGTGCAACTGTGCGACCTCAGCACAGCCTTGCCGGATTATGCTGTTGCTGCGATACGCGAAGCTCTGCCTGCCTTTGCAAAACAGATAAATGGATTTGATCTTGCCGATGCCGTGCTGACCGGGGTTGAGACGCGCACCTCTTCACCGATACGCATCAAACGCAACGATGATGACCTGCAAAGTATAAATACCAAAGGCTTATATCCCGCAGGAGAAGGCGCAGGCTATGCAGGCGGGATACTCTCTTCTGCCGTTGATGGGATCAAGGTTGCAGAGGCAGTTGCCTTGAGCATGATGGGCTGAGTTCTTTAAGGAGATTTTCTTGGATCTAATATTAAACAAGTTACGGATACCTGTTGAAAAAGACGGGATTGATGAATATATAAAAGCAGCTTCAGAAAAACTTGGGCTAAGTGAAAGCAGTATAAATCTCACTAAGATACTGAGCAAGTCACTTGATGCGAGCAGCAAAGAAGCGTTCTACTACGAACTGTCAATTGTTGTAAATCTTCCTGAAAGCTTCGACAACAAAAAAAACTTCCCTCTATTCACTGAGACGATAACGCCTGACAAAAACCCGATCACCATCAAAGAGAGTCCTATCATAATAGGCTTCGGCCCTGCAGGAATCTTCGCTGCGCTTGAGCTTATTGAGCATGGGATAAAACCCCTGATATTTGAAAGAGGCAAGATGATAGAAGAACGCTCGATTGATGTTCAGACGTTTATTAAAGAGAGGAAGCTTGACCCTGAATCCAATATCCAGTTCGGCGAAGGCGGCGCAGGTTCATACTCTGACGGAAAGCTCTTTGCCAGGTTAAGGAACTCGCATTCAGCAAACAAGGTGCTTGATACCTTCATTAAATTCGGCGCGCCTGAAGAGATAGGCTACATCCGCAAGCCTCATCTTGGTACGGACGTCTTGTGCAGGATCGTGAAGAGCATAAGGAACTATATTCTGGAAAGAGGCGGGGAGATACACTATGGGGCAAAGATGACCGACTTACTTATCACAGACGGTAAGGCATCAGGCGTAGTGATAAACGGTGACACAGAATATCATTCTTCAATGATATTCATTGCGCTCGGGCATTCAGCGCGTGATACATTTGAGATGATCTACAAAAAAGGTGTCACCATGGAGCAGAAACAGATATTCGTCGGCACAAGAATAGAGCATCCTGTTGAGATCATAAACCTCATGAGATATGGAGATAAATATAAGGACTATCCGAAGATTGGAGCAGCGCTTTATTCTCTAAACTACACCGACAAAAAAACAGGAAGGGGCGTCTACACATTCTGCATGTGCCCCGGAGGCGAGGTGGTGAATGCCTCATCTGAAGACGGCATGCTCGTTGTCAACGGCATGAGCTACGCAAACAGATCATCAGCATTCTCAAATTCAGCGATAGTTGCAACCTGCCATACGACTGATTACGGATCAGCCCATCCATTGGCAGGGCTTGAGTTCCAGAAAGATATCGAGCGAAAGGCGTTTGCTGCAGGCGGCGGAGATTGGAAGGTTCCTGCGCAGAATCTGATGGATTTTTTATGCGGCAGAAGCTCTGCCAGCCTGAATAAAACTTCCTACAAGATGGGCGCTGAATCCGTCCCCATGAATACAATTCTGCCCGGCTTTATAAACGAAGCGCTTTTAACCGCATTCAATCACTGGAAAGAAGATTATCCATTGTTTGTCTCAGGCCATGCGATACTCTTAGGAGCAGAAACAAGAACTTCCTCACCCGTAAGAATTATGCGCAATGAAAAATATGAGTCAGTAAATATAAAGAACCTCTATCCTATCGGCGAAGGCGCTGGCTACGCAGGCGGCATAACGAGCTCGGCAGCTGATGCGATAAAGGCTGTTGAGTTCAGCTTGAAGGCATATTCATAGTTGTATTTGCTTACTCATTCAACTAGAATTTTCTTATTACAGAAAATACAGGCGACAGTCTTTTAATTGTTAGCCAACCATAACCAGGAGACACAGCATGAGCAGTTTGCCGAAATGTCCTAAATGCAATTCAGAATACACATACGAAGACGAAACTTTGTATATTTGTCCGGAATGCGCACATGAATGGCCACAAGATCCGAGCGCAGAGAGCGCTGATGATAAACTTGTTGTTCATGATGCCTATGGAAATCTACTTCAGGACGGTGACGCCGTTACAGTGATAAAAGACCTGAAGGTAAAGGGGTCTTCATCGGTAGTTAAGGTCGGCACCAAAGTAAAAAGCATCCGTCTCGTAGAAGGCGACCATGATATTGACTGCAAGATCGACGGCATTGGAGCGATGAAGCTGAAATCGGAATTTGTAAAAAAGGCATAGATTAACGCGACAGCCCTAACGAGCTACAGCCTGATCTCGTGCCTCCTCTCCCTCACGGCATACTGACATTAAACTCATAACTCCCGACCGCCGCCTTGTCAGCGATACCGGCCTTCCATAAAAGCTCGATCACCTTTGCCTTTGAAGTCTTGGGAACCATCACTATCAGCTTTGCCCCGAGTCCTGAAAGCTTCTTCCACTCTTCCGCCTTCTCAGGCGTCACTGTCATTTCTGTCTCAACCTGCATGATCGCAAGCACCATCCCGTGATTGCCGAGTATGAGGTCAGGATACATCCCTTTGAACTCGTTCCTGTCGCCGCCCTCAAGATTTATCTTTACGTCTGTGTAGCTCCTTGAGAGCTTCTGCTTGAGATACGATACAGCCCAGTCATGAAAGAGTTTGTCGTTATCCATAATTTACAACCTCGCTTTATACGAAAGATTCAGAATGAAATCAGGCGCGCCTGATGAATTTATATCTTCAGTAAAAGAGAGCTCAAAAAGGTTCCTGCCTGCAACATATCTCCCTCCAAAAGAGAGCAGCCATGCCCCCCTGTCAACTGCCCCCAGGTCTGTCCTTGGGTATATCCTCGACTGGCCCTGAAGCTGGAGTATGAGCGAATACTTCTCCTTTAAGGTTGTCTCAACCGCAACGCCTCCATGTATGAAGTCCTCAAGTTTAATATCCTCATACCCCTTCAGGTCTCCGGGGAATACTGAGCCGAGGTTAAGATATGCCATAAAGTCATCTGATATCTTCCTGTTAAACAGCAAAGCGACACCCGCATCAATGCTCCCATTGCCGTATCCTTTTTTTGCGCTTCCTGTCGGAAGCTCGATATCTCCCATCAGGCTCAACTTCATTTCATCAGAAGAGATTAGAGGCTTTTTAGCTGTAAGCCTTATGTCGCCAAGCGCGACACCGGTCTTGCCTTTAACGATCAGCTTACCGTCTCTCCTTATCTCATACAGAAAGTCATCATCAGGCCGTGCGCCTCTTCCATAATCAGGCAGGCCGAGAGTCTTGTGATATGAATCAAGGAAGCCGTCCATAAAGCCGCCGCTCAGAGCGATGATAGGGATATCAACGCCGATCTCAACAGAGTCATAAAGCACCTTCTTGTATCTCAGATTAAGCTCTGTGACCTCCATATCCTGATCAATGACCCAGTCTTTTGATGACTGGACAGTATATGTGCTTGAATGTGACAGGCTTGCGGAAAAGGAGTTCTCCATTGATGCGGCCGCAATGTAAGGCGCGCCGGCATGCATGAATATCGGGTATTGGTTCTTTACCTGAAGAGGCCCGTCAAAGGATCCGGCAATTGAAAAAGGCGTGATGATGAAAAGGATCAGAAATACAAAGGTGCTATATCCGGCGTATCGCATTGTTGATTTTATCAGAAGAAGCAATTTTTTAGAAGAATAGCAAAATAAGCCCTGCCCCTTAAATTAAGGGACAGGGCTTATCAAATACCTTCTTAATGCAGATAGATCTCAGCAGAAGCAAGGCTGTTCTTTAACTTCAAAGCCTTTTCAAGGTCTTCCATCTTTCCGGACAGCTCGGATA
>JAUSMY010000057.1 GCA_030646035.1 Thermodesulfovibrionia bacterium
TACAGCATCAGGGTCTGTGTATCTGTATGTAGCTGTGCCGCAATCCACTTCACCGCTATTTACCTGAACTGTGAAATCAATATAATAGATGGGGTTTAAAGGGTCAGGGTTCTCAGTTATCCTCGGCAGCGGATTCCATGAGAGCACTCCAGAATTCTCATCTATGCTCAAGTCATCAAGTATCGAAGCATTATAATCGGGATCGTTTAATAGCTCCGTGGAGGGGATCTTGTCAGCTATGCTCCATGTATACGACTCGCCGCCTGTAACACCAAGCTGATAACTGTAGTTGATCCCGACAGGGGCTGATGGAAGTGTATCATTCGTTATTGTCAGGAACTCGTTGCATTCACCAATTACCTCATGCCCGCCTCCTGAAATACTGTGGCCTGCAATACCAAAATAGCTTGCCCAATTATTGTCAAAACCGTGCTGTGTCAACATAAACGGGCTGCCTGCCACAATAATATGTTGTCCTGCGATAAGATGTATATTCCCTCCTACAAGTGTTGTTCCTGGAATCGCTGTCAATGCAGAAGGCTGAACATTATCAACTCTCAATGATGATTCGGCAGAAGCAGGAATAGCGATACCCACATAGTTATCAACATATCCGTTAGGAACATTAAAAATATAGCTGTTAAGCCAAAGGTTAGACGAGGGGACAAGAGAAAATGCGGGATCCCCCACCCCACCTGTGAGTGATGCTCCTACCATAAACTGGCCAACCAAAACAGGGTTGTTACTGGAAAGATAAGAAAGCTCATTTATAAAAGGGCTTCCAATTTCAAAGAAATTACCTGAATCAAGATTATAAACAGTATTCCCACCGCTATCTGTAATGGTAACAACCGTTCCGTCAGTATCGGCAAGAACTCTTAATACATCACCGGGGGCGGTTGAACGGGCGGTAGGAACCAGAGGGAATGATGTCCCCCAGAATTCAACACCCGGCATCTGTTCAATTAAATGATCACATGCCGAGACACCTGCTGGGACATTGGTGCAATTATGCCCCCCAAAAACCGCAACAGGAATAGTGCTCTCTATTAAAGAACCTGTAACATCTTCCGAATTATACAATACTGCCTGAAGCCGGTTAAGGGTTACATTAAATGGAATGCCGGCAGCTTGTCCGCTTCCAAAATTAACCTTTGGGGTTATAGTAACAGTAGTGTTATCAGCAGTAGCCACAATTGCGAGTTGTGACTGGCTCCAGCCTGAATAACCCATGACTCTGTAGCGTGTGGATAGACCCTCTATCGGGAATAAAACTGTAATATCATTGGATGCAACCGGTGTATTTACATCCAGAAGATATGCTGCTACAGGAAAGTCAGGAGTAATGATAAAACCGCGATTTTGTGCTGAACCTGCCACGGTTAGCCTCTGAGAGTCAGGAATGGTGACAATCGTAATTCCATTCACAGGAACAACGAAAGCCTGATTGAAGGAAGCATCCTGATTCACAATTGTTCCTGTGGCTCCGCTATCTCCGGCTGCTAAATATATGTCAATGCTCCCGGAAATTAAATTGCTAGGAATTGTAAAGTATATCTCATTGGCAGCCTGGGCACTGCCAATAAAAGATAAGAGTAAACATATGGCAAAAAACGCAAGCAGACCCTTATCCTTGGCAACATTGAATATCGAAAATATTCTCTTCATGATTATCTCCTCTTCCTCATCCTGAATCCCGCTGCAACAACTACAGAACCAAATATGATAAATACTGCCGAAGGATATTTAAGAGCGTATACCACAGGCGTTAAAACTATCCTGGTGGCTGTCCTCAGCCCATCATGCTTTGCAATATAGTCTGCAGCCGGTGGAGAGAGCCTGTAGTATGTATTTACAAACAGCGAGCCAAGTTTGTTTGTCAGAAGGTATCTGTCCCTGAACCTCTTAAGAACATTCACTTCAGGATGCAGATAGCTGCCGTACGCAGCTGTAGCTATAAAGCATCCGCCGCCACCTCCGCCTTCTCCGCCTGATGATATTACAGCATCAGGGTCTGTGTATCTGTATGTAGCTGTGCCGCAATCCACTTCACCGCTATTTACCTGAACTGTGAAATCAATATAATAGATGGGGTTTAAAGGGTCAGGGTTCTCAGTT